>NZ_JAYFES010000107.1:0-252297 GCF_055795045.1 Pseudanabaena sp. PCC 9330
GCGTCTCGGAAACAACATGAGCAGCGCATCTATCGAATCGAGTTCAAAATACACACGTACTGCTATGCTGCCGATTAGTTTTGTCAGTCAACCAGCCTACGATCGGTGGTGGAACAGCCTATTCGTTTGCAAACCTCAGCAAGTTCCAGGAAACGTGGAATAGTCTCGAAGCTTTTCAGCACACGTTTTTCAAGTATTGACAGGCGCAGCAAGCAGGTGCGAGAAATAACTCACAGATGGCCCTGGCAATCAATTTCAATGCTGAGCTGGCTGGCGATTTTTCCAGCAGTGGCTTTGTGGAAGCCCGTGGATGACCTATCTACGATTTCTCCGTTGGCCAGTTCGTAGCGGGGGTTATCGCCATAGCGGCTTCAAAAATTCACCAACGCCAAGTACAAGCGGCGATGAGTTCTGAGCCATAGAAAAGACTCCCAGAGCCAAGCAGTCATAGGATAATAGTAGAGAATTAGAGAAAACTTAACAGACATCATCGCCCTAATCGGTAAACTTCAGCCGATGGCGAAAATTGGCCACCGATTCCACCATGCCCAGGGCGATAAAATTGGTCAGCAGGGCCGATCGCCCGTAGCTCAGCCACGGCAGCGGAATCCCGGTAATGGGGGCGAGGCCAATGGTCATACCAATGTTGACCACCACCTGAAAGACGATCATCGCCAGCACGCCAATGACCAGCAGTGAGCCAAAGTCATCTTTAGCATTTTGGGCAATGATCACCAGGCGATAACAAATGAGCCAGTAGGCCAAAATCACCACCATTGCCCCCACAAAGCCCCACTCTTCGCCCACCGCCGAAAAAATAAAGTCGGTGTGCTGCTCAGGAATAAAGTTGAGCTGGGTTTGGGCACCTTGTCCTAGCCCCTGCCCCCAGATCTTTCCAGAACCAATAGCAATACGCGACTGAATCAGCTGATAGCCGCCCCCCAACGGATCTTTGTCGGGGTCTAGAAACAGCACCAGGCGGTCTTTTTGATAGTCTTGCAGCAAATCCCAAGCTACATCTCCCAGCTTGCCCGCGACTAGATTGACCGCCGTAGCCATAACGGTGCTAAACCAGCGCCAGGGTAGGGTAAACCAGGCGATCGCTCCCATGGTCAAACTCCACACCAGCCAGCCAGGCAGCACCAGGTTGAACAAAACCGCCGCCACTAGGGGAGACACAAACAGCACCAGCCAGCCGGGGTTGCAGTTGGCCCAGTAGAGCATAGCCAGGGTAATGGCCCCAAACACCAGCGAAGTTCCCAGGTCGGGCTGGATAAATACCAGCGCCCAGGGCAGAACGATCACCATCATCGCTCCGGCTACTCCCCACAAACTAGAGGCATCGCGATTACTCAGCGTAGCGGCCAGGGTAATGATGATGCTCAGTTTGGCAAACTCTGAGGGCTGAACGTAGAACCCACCAACCGCAATCCAGCTTTGGGCACCACCGCCGACGGTACCGATAAACATCACCGCCACCAGCAGCAGATTGACGATGCCGTAGATAATCCACTGCCAGTTCAGCAGGTACTCATAGCGACTGCGGGCAATCCATAGAGTAATTACCAGACTAATCAATCCCAAAACAGCATGGTTTAATCCATAGCCTGCGTTGGCAGTATGCAGCTGGGTGCTGTGGATGACGATGGACCCAAAGACTGTCAGCGCCACGGGCAGCGCAAACAGAATCCAGTCGACGCCCTGCCAGCCCGCCGCCAGCAATCGCCACTGTTTTTGCACATCGGTTACAAACATAGCCGTTGCCTACCAGTTAACCCAATTGATTATGACAAGCGGTCAGGGTTTTGGGGTTTGGGCCTGCCCCCACATCTCGGGTGCATCCCAACTATGGAGCCCTCACCCGAGCAGAGGCTAGGGGATAAGCGCTAGGCCAGCGCCGCCATCGACACCTTTGCTGCCACCTGCTGAGCCATAGCCCGCAGCGCCTTAGCCGATTCAGAATCAGGATGCTGCACCACGATCGGGATGCCCGTGTCGCCCCCCTCGCGCACCGCCATCTCCAGGGGAATGCAGCCCAGCACCGGCAGACCCAGTTCCTTCGACAGCAGCTCGCCACCGCCAGAGCCAAAGATGTCGTAGCGCTTCTCTGGCGCATCGGGGGGAATAAACACACTCATATTTTCGACGATGCCCAGCACCGGCACTTGCAGCTGCTGAAACATCTTGAGACCGCGCCGCGCGTCGGAGATGGCCACCGTCTGGGGGGTCGAGACAATCACCGCTCCGGCCATGGGCACAGCCTGGGCCAGGGTCAGCTGGGCGTCGCCAGTGCCAGGGGGCAAGTCCACAATTAGGTAATCTAGCTCGCCCCACTCCACCTGGTAGAGAAACTGGCGAATAATGCCATTGAGCATGGGGCCACGCCAGATTACCGGCTGGTCGCGATCGATCAAAAAGCCCATGGAGACCATCTTGACGCCGTGGTTAAAGGCGGGCTCTAGCACCTCGCCCTGCTTGACCACCACCTGGGCCTCGGTTAGCCCCATCATGATCGGCGCGTTGGGGCCGTAGATGTCGGCGTCGATCAG
The DNA here is from genome assembly GCF_055795045.1 of Pseudanabaena sp. PCC 9330. Lineage (NCBI taxonomy): Bacteria > Bacillati > Cyanobacteriota > Cyanophyceae > Pseudanabaenales > Pseudanabaenaceae > Pseudanabaena > Pseudanabaena sp. PCC 9330. The sequence goes on from NZ_JAYFES010000107.1 coordinate 2,550, forward strand.
ACCGACGGCAGCCCCCATCTGGGCGAGAGAGACGGCCAGATTCACCGCCACGGTGCTCTTGCCAACACCACCCTTGCCGCTGGAGACGGCAATGATATTTTTGACGCCGCCAATGCCAGTGCGATCGGGCAGGGCTTTTTGCTGGGGGGTCTCGGCGGTGACTTCGACATTCACAGCTTCGACCCCCGGCAGGGTGCGAACGGCCTTTTGGCAGTCTTCGACAATAAATTCACGCAGGGGGCAGGCGGGGGTGGTCAGCACCAGGGTAAAGCTGACGGTGCCGTCGGCGATCGCCACATTGCGAATCATATTGAGATCTACCAGGCTCTTTTGCAGCTCGGGATCTTGTACCGGGCGCAGCACCGCCAGCACGGAGTCAGAGTCTAAAGTTAGGGTCATGGGCTGATATCAGGTTGGCCAAAGCAGCCACCGCAAAGGGTTACACGTGTTACCGATCTATATTAGAGGTCGCTGACCTCACTTGAGCACATCGACCTGCTGTTCAGTTGCAGAGGCGGGTGTTGGCAAAGCCTTGTCTGGGGCAAATCACGCCTAGGCTACTCCGGGGGCAACTCTGGCGGTGAGTCGGGAGGGGCAGCGTCGAGCAAGTTGGCCTTCGATTGCTTTAGATCTTTCCACAGGCGCTTAATTTCGTCGTAGGCCTGGTCGGCTGACATCTTGCCCCCGGTCTCCAGATTGCACACAAAGGAGACGCGCTGGGCAAATTCTTGCAGGTTGGCATTAAATGCCAGCTGCTGAGGCGTAAATTCTCCCCAATACTTGCTGCGTGGAAAGAGAAAACTTTCCTTAGGAGATGACGAGTTATCTGTCATGGCATCGGGAGGGTGAGGGCATCGCTACTACCATACAGTAGATGAAACGACTGGGGCGATTGGTGGGGGCGATCGGGGTTGCGCAAAAAAACTTGATACTCAGAGCCCCCCACCCTGATGAGCTGTCGTTTAGATTAAATTAACCCACGGAGAAAATTTGGGTAATAGTGAAGCTATTGCTTCATCGTGACATGGCGCTGTCTGGGTATTGCCCCTGCCCCAATCGCTCTCTATTGGTAATGGCTACCGTGATCAGCCTCAGAGTTTTACTAACTTCCATCAGCCCGTGGCGGCGGGGCCGCCGAGTTTTTTGGGTGGCGGCCCTGGGTGGAATGCTGCTGAGCCCGCCTGCCCTGGCAGCAGAATCGATTACTGTGCGGCTGGGTCGACTGTCTCAAACCGTCAGCCTAGACGATGTGCAGACGTTTGTGGCCAGCGGCGAGGCCCGTGCGTCGCTGCAACTCTACCGACCGCTACTCAGCCCTGGCCTGAGGGAGTCGCTGCAAAGCGAGATTACCCTCGACCCTGAGGTGGGCCAGGTCATTTTAGACGAGCTGTTGATGACGCCTGGGGGTGCCCAACTCCTCGATACCCTACGGGCGATTGCCCCCAACCTGGCAGGCAACGATCTCCGCGTCACTCTAGAGCAAGTCTCTCAGTCAGAAGACGGGCTGACCCTGCTGAGCATTTTGCGGGCTATGCCCCAAGACACCCTCGAAATTGATGTGGGCACCCTGCTGACGCTGGCCTCACAGTTTCGTCTGGCCCAAATGGAGAGCGAGGCCCTGGGCCGGGTCGTGCGCCAGGCACCAGAGCCGGATGTGGCCGAGCCCTCAGAGCCGCTTGAGGTCAATCCTTTTACCACAGGGTCTGCCGATGTCGATCGCTGGGAACTGCTGCTGCGCGATCACGCCCGCAATCGCAGCATTCCCGTCGATATCTACTGGAGCAAAGATAGTCATGGCCCTCTGGTGGTCATCTCCCACGGTCTGGGAGCCGATCGCCGCTTTTTTGCTTACCTAGCCCAGCACCTGGCCTCCCACGGCTTGACGGTGGTGTCGGTCGAACACCCTGGCAGTAATGTGGCCGCTCTCCTCTCTCTACCTGAGGCAGAGAGGGCTGAAGCAGAGAGGGCCGAGGCCGATATGCCCCACTCAGAGCAGTCCGCTGGGGTAGCTCAAAGCCGCGTCTTGCCCGCCACCGAGTTTCTCGATCGCCCCCGCGACATTACCTACGTGCTCGATCGCCTAGAGAAACTCAATCTCTACTCCTACAGCCTGCGGGGCCGCATCAATACCAGTCAGGTGAGCTTCATTGGCCACTCTCTGGGCGGCTATACGGGGCTGGCCCTAGCGGGGGCCGACCTCGATCTGCGATCGCTCGACAACTACTGCCAAACCCTCAGCCCCGTCAATGTCTCCCCCGCCGACTGGCTACAGTGCGCGGCCCTAGATCTGCCGGTCAAATATGCCAATCTGCGCGATAGCCGTATCACCCAGCTAATTGCCATCAACCCTCTGACGGGCCTCCTCTTTGGCCAGGCCGGGCTGAGCCGGGTGCGGGTGCCGACAATGGTATTGGCCGGTACCCACGATACCGTCACCCCCATGGCGAGCCAGCAGCTGCGGCCCTTTATGCAGATGCCGGGGCCTAAGCATCTGATCACCGTAGTAGGCGGGTCTCACCTCAGCGTGGGCGACCCCAACAATCTCAACGTCGATCTAACCCGAATTCCGTTTATGCCAGAGTTGCCCACCGCGACCACCGCCCCTCTGCGGAGTTTTCTGCAGGGAGTCAGCCTGAGTTTTGTGATGCAGCAAACCTCAGAGGCCGAAGCCTACGCCCCGGCCCTGAGTCCTGGTCAAGCTCATGCTTTCTCGACCACGGCGATGTCTCTGCGGCTCAGCCAGACAGTACCCGAGGGGCTAGCCACCTGGCCGCGCCTGCGCCAAACGACCCTCCAGCGACAAGAGGGATTGATCAGCTATCTACCCTCACTGCTGCACCTCGAAAAAATGGCCATTCAGGAGCAGCTGCAAGGGTTGCAGCGGCAGATGTTGGCCTACCTGCGCACCACCCCGCCCTCAAGCTCGGGGCTGTACTGGCCACAGCCTCATCAGCCGCCCATGCAGGCCAGGCAGCCGGGCCGCTCTACGGCACCCTCTCAGTAGCGATCGCGCTCCCAGCCTTTGGCTAGACTAGGAGCAATCTATAGTTCTGAGGTCGCTATGATCGTCAGCCGTCTTCAGCATTTGACCAGCAATGTCACCTACCAAGACCTGGCCCTGCGATGCCAAGAATATCTCTATTACCAGCGGCAGGGCTGGGCCGATTAGCGGCAGCTAGCCGAAGATATGCTGTTTAACCTGCTGGTGGAGTACCTGGTCAGCGCTGGCACCCCCCGCTCCGCCGCTGAGCAGTTTTGCGCCGACGACAACAACCTGACCGAACTCGCCCTCCGCATTTCTTCAACCCTTGGCCCGGCGGTGGCCTAGGCCGCGATCGCTGCGGTCATTCTGCACTTGGGATGCTAGACAATCTGCTGACTGTGGAGAAAAAAGTACACCAGTCGGGCCAGACTGAGGCCAATGAACGATACCAAAATAATGGTGATAGAGACGCTAATAACATCGCGGACGGCTTTCATGGGCTGTAGACTAAAGCGCTATGGTTGATCAGTATTCTCCCCTGGAGAGGACAGCTAAGGGGCAAATGCTCATGAAACGTCGCAGCTTGTTGGCCGGTATCGGTGGAGTCGCCCTGGCCTCTCTCCTGGGGGGTTGCCAGCGGTCTAGTGCGTCTAGCCTGCGCCTGGCGATGCTGACCAATGGCGTACCAACCCAGCTGCTGAGGGCGTTTCAACAGCGGCCAGAGGGCGCAGCTGGCATTACTGTGGTTCCCCAAGATTCGCTGGCGGGTCTCTATGGGCTGCTCCAGCGGTGGCAGAGCCAGCCCGATGGGGCCGGGGCCGACTGGGTGAGCCTGTCTGACTATTGGTTAGCGCCTGCTATTCGCCAGGGGCTAGTGCAGCCGGTAGAAACAACCGGTTTGGCCCACTGGGAAGACCTGGCGACGGTGTGGCCTGAACTGGTGCAGCGCAATGCTGAGGGTTTGCCCAGCGCCGAGGGCAGTGTATGGGCGGTGCCCTACCGCTGGAGTCATCTGGTATTGCTATACGACCCCAGCCGCTTGCCGCACGGGGCAGAGCTGACAACCTGGGCAGATCTGCTGCGCCCAGAGCTGCATCGCCGGGTGATTTTGCCCGACCATCCTCGCCTGGTGCTGGGGATGGCCCAAAAAGCCCTGGGGGCTGACGCCAATGGCGACAATCCGGCAGCGATCGCCGGGCTAGAGAATTTTCTTGCCAAGCTGCACCAGCAGGTGCGCGTCTACGACAGCGATCGCTATCTAGAGGCTTTGATCATTGGCGATGCCAGCGCCGTGGTGGCCTGGTCAGACGACGTGCAGCCGCTGCTGAGCCAGTACCGCCACCTGGCCGCAGCGGTGCCTGCCGAAGGCACATTGCTAAGCGCCCAACTGTGGGTGCAGCCCGCCCTGACCACCCCCAGTCCCCTAGCGGCAGACTGGCTAGACTTTTGTCTAGAGGCCGAGTTTGCTGACCAGCTAGCGATTTTTAGCCAGGGTATCTCTCCTCGCCTGTGGGGAGTTGACCTCGCCCAGCTGCCCGAATCACTGGGGCGATCGCCCACCCTGCTGTCGCCCCAGGTAGCTAGTCAAAGCGAGTTTTTGCTACCCCTGACAGCGGCGGCAGAGGCGCGATACCGAGCCCTCTGGCAGACCCTACGCAGCTAACCAAGTTTGGAGCTGCGCCCTAGCGATCGGTCTCTGCGATCAGGGCAGGGTCGGTCGGGGTTGCGTCAGGGCGGGCGATGGGCTGTAGACGGCGATCGCCCTCGGCCAGCAAATGGCGCTGAATTTGCACAATCTGGGTCATGTCAAGGTTGGCTGAGCAGGCATCGGCCTCAAACAGCCGAGCTGAGGAGTCGGTCGGAGTCGGGCCAAACTCACAGGCGTAAAGCCCCACCAGACGATAGCTGCGGGCATTGCCCTGAAAAAATCTCAGGTTATAGCCAAAGTCTCGAGCCGCCGTACCAAACTGGTTGAGCACCGCAAACCGCTCGTTGTAGGTCAACACCGACCAGATTTGCGGGTTGATGATCACATCGACCACCTCGATTGAAGAGTCGGCAATCTGGTACGACAGCCAAGACTGCACCAGACGCGGCCCGCCCAAGTGCCTGGTCAGCGAGTCACGGTTCCACCAGAGGCTGGGCAGGGTCATCGACTCAGCCGAGACCTGGCGACTGTCGCTAGAGACTGAGCCATCGACAATGCGTTGGCTAAATTCGTCGGCATTCAGGGTCGAGTTGGTTGGAAAAACCAGCAGTTGGCAAAGAATTTGATTTAAGTCAGGCGATCGCCCTGGCCAGTAGGATGACAGCACATCCCCAGGGCAGCAGGCCGCATCGATAATGCCGGGGGCGTCAGCGGTGCCGGGGGCACAGGCCGTCAGCTCGTCGGCCTGACTTGGAGTTCCTGTCAGTAAAGTACCGGCTAACGCCACCCCCAAGCCCACTAGCCAAGGCAATCGATGACTGCTTCTACTGTGGTTTACCGGTAGCTGAGGATCGCCATTGCTGCCCATGATTTTGACCCCCTAGGGTCTATTTACACAATCTGACCGTACGCCCTACAGACATTCTGAACAAACTGCCCAGAGAAAATTGCCTACACAAGCACCAAACGGCTGCGATGCACTTGCCGTAGGCTCAATGGCTGGCCAGCCAGCCCTTCTACCATAGAAACGACGTGTTCAGGGCGCAGTAAGTTCCCATCGTTACGACAGACGCCCACCACCCGTAGCCAAACGCCATCGGCTTCTCTAGCATACTCTAGCCCCAGTGGCAGCGGCATCTCGGCAGGGACTAAAGCTAGCTCGTACAGCCGCTCCCGCAGGTTGACCATCTGGATTTTGCCAGACTTAGTTTTTTTCTCCCACAACAATTCTTCCAGACCCAAGACCCCATCAATCCATTCTGTCCAGGGGGCGGGGATGTCCTCCTCCGTCGCCAGCCGCAGGTAGTATTCGACCTGATCTAGGCGTTTGGTGGCTGAAGGTTCTGCCAGGGAGACCTCTTCAATGTTGTAGAGGGGAACCTCGGGCGGCAGCTGGGCGGCAAGACGCTGGAGAAACTCGGCTGGGGCGATCGCCTCAGTCAGCTCAAAATCGATGACTTCGCCGCTGCTAGTAGCCCCCAGGGGCAGGGCATTGGCGGGCGACAGGCGCGGCCCAGGGTGAAAACCGCCGGTAAAGGCAATGGGCAGACTGGCCCGACGCAGGGCGCGATCGAGCAGGCGCACAAAATCTAGGTGGCCGATCAGCGCCATGGTGCCCAGCTTGCCCAGGGTCACTCGCAGCCGCTGCACCCGCTCAGAACTCGGTTGACCATGGCCCAAAAAAGCGGGAATCGGCGGCGGCGGCACCACCACATTGTGGCCAAAGTCAGGGCCACAGATGCCACAGTGGCTACAGCCCTCAAAGGAGCAGTCGGGCACCGTAGCGGCATCTAGGGCGCGCAGTAGGTCTTCCTTCAGCCAGGTTTTGTCGATGCCGGTATCGAGATGATCCCAGGGGAGCGGCGCATCGAGGCTGGGATGACCACCGCTGGCATCGGCGGCCTCGGTATCCATCACATTCCATTCGCCCTGGTCCACCTTGCGATACTTCCAGGTCAGCCCCGCCTCGTCGATGGCCTGGGTCCAGGCACCGAAGGCGTTTTCCAAGCTCTCCCACCAGCTGTCCATGCCTGCCCCTAGTTCCCAGGCGCGGCGCACCACAGGGCCAAGGCGGCGATCGCCCCGGCCGACAAAATCTTCCATCGCCGAGATCCGCACGTCGGTAAAATTTACCTTGGCCCAGCGCATCTGGCTAAACTCGGCCCGCAGCAGCCGCTGCTTGCGACGAAACTCTTCGGTTGACACCGAGTGCCACTGGAAAGGGGTGTGGGGCTTGGGGGTAAAGTTTGAGATCGTAATATTGAACGTCAGGGGCCGCCGTCCTTGGATGGTACAGGCCTGACGCAGCCAGCGCACGGTTTCGGCAATGCCCAGCACGTCAACGTCGGTCTCACCGGGCAGGCCGATCATAAAGTAGAGCTTAACCCGGCCCCAGCCCTGCTCGTGGGCAGTTTTGACCCCGCGCAGCAGCTCTTCGTTGGTCAGACCTTTGTTGATGATGTCGCGCATGCGCTGGGTGCCCGCCTCGGGGGCAAAGGTGAGCCCGGTGAGGCGGGTGCCACCGATGATGTTGGCAATGTTTTCATCGAAGCGATCGACCCGCTGGCTGGGCAGCGATAGCGAAATATTCTCGTCCTTGAGCCGGTTTTTGACCTCGACCCCGACCGCCGGCAGAGCCAGGTAGTCTGAGCAGCTCAGCGACAGCAGCGAAAACTCGTTGTAGCCGGTCTTGCGCATGCCGGTTTCGATCGCATCGACCACCGCCTCGGGCTCTACGTCGCGGGCGGGGCGGGTGAGCATGCCCGGCTGGCAAAAGCGGCAGCCCCGGGTACAGCCCCGGCGAATCTCCACCGTCAGGCGATCGTGCACGGTCTCCACGTAGGGCACCAGGCCCATGGCATAGGCAGGGATGGGCGTGGCCACCCGGCGCAGCACCCGCGCAGGCACGTCGGGCCGATTGGGGTGCACCGAGCCATCCTCGGCCATATCGTAGAACCGAGGTACGTAGACCCCCGGCACCTGGGCCAGATCCAGCAGCAGCGCCTCGCGACTGAGCCCCGCCGCCTTGCCCTCTTCGAGCACCAGGGCGATTTCGGGCAGCAGTTCTTCACCATCGCCGAGGGCCACAAAGTCAAAAAAATCGGCGTAGGGTTCGGGGTTAGAGGTGGCGGTCTGCCCCCCGGCAAAAATTAGCGGCCAAGCGTCAGTCTCTACAGCAAAGGCACCAGACCAATCGCGCTCCTGCCAGGTGAGGGGAATGCCCGCCAAAGAGAGCATTTCCAGAATATTGGTGGCCCCCAGCTCATAGCTGAGGCTAAAGCCCAAAATATCAAAGTCAGTGAGGGGGCGCTGCGACTCTACTGCAAAGAGCGGCGTCCCCGTTTCTTTCAGCTTAGTCGCCAGATCGGCGGCGGGCAAATAGGCGCGATCGCACAGCTGACGAGGCTGGGCGTTTAAAATGCTGTAAAGAATGATGTGGCCAAGATTAGACGCCCCGACCTCGTAGACTTCGGGGTAGGTCAACACCCACCGCACAGCGGCCTCAGGCCAGGGCTTGTGGACGGCACCCAACTCGTTGCCCAGGTACCGCCCTGGCCTAGAGATATCTGGGGAGACTAAGGCATTAAGCGATACAGACACAAGCTAGCAACCCTAAACCGTGATGGAACATCCCCCATACTATAGCGGCAGGGCACGGGCATCGGGCCTAGGCGGCTAGAGGCATCGATTGAGGCAGCTCATCAACCATCTCAAAGGCGCGATCGAGCTGGGTTAGCTCAAACACAATGCGAATGGCCGGTGGTACCGAGTACAGGCACAGTCGCTTCTGTAGCTGACGAGCTTGCTTTAGCGCCGACACCAGCGAGATCAGCCCAGCGCTGTCGAGAGACTCAACCTGGCTCATGTCAACAAACAGACCACCGGCAAAATCGGACTGGATTTGCTGCATCAGAGCAGTTTGGAATGCGGGAGCGTTGGAAGCGTTCAACGACCCCTGAGCCTGAACAATCGCCATGGATTTAGTCATGGTATGCATCCTCGGTATACTCCTGAGCAGATTTATAAATCTTAAAAACTAGTAAATCAAGCATCGCTATTCACGACAGTAGTCGGCCCGACACTTTGATGACTACGTTTACACTGAGAGTTGGTCATATCTTGATACAAATTTGAGCATCACTAGGGCAACATTTCCGTGAATTCACCGACCATAGCCTCTGTCCTCCCCTTGGTTTTGTGATCTGAATCACGGATTGTTGTGGGCCATTTCACCGTCCGCTGGGAGAGGTATCACTGGCTGGAGTCAGCTCTAGGGAGAGAATACTCATACGACACCGTTGGTAGGTACTGGTTTATGGCCCCCACATTTTCTATCCGCCGCCTGGTTGAGAAAGCCCTCTATTGCGGGCTGCTTACCCCTGAGATTGAGCAGGGTATCAATGCTGAGCTGACTCGCCTGGGCTATTTGCCCATTGGTGACTCAGAGGCCCTAGAGCTGCTCATGTACGAAATGGACGCTGGGCGCATCCGTCTGGTTCCAACTGCGGGACTTTAGGGCTAAGCCCTCGGGTAAACGACCAGCCGAGTCTTACGGCTCCGTAAAATCATCGAAACACGCCCCGTCTCTTCATAGAAACCTCACAAAAATCGTTAGGTTTTCTGCGCCCCTGGCTGCTGACTGGGAATGTGATGCTAGGCCTGACCTGAGTCCCTCGGGCATTCATTCCATTTTGGCCAATTTTGGGGTGTTTGCCATTCACCCTTCGGCAGATTCAGGGTGAACAAGACGGCAACAAGTTCAGCCTGAGCGGTGTTTTCTAAGCTTAAAAAAGCGTTTTATCTGGAAGAAAGCTGTAGATAGGCAAGCTGGCTCAAGCTGACTGTGCTTCGGCCCAGAGAACTTGCAAAAATTCGTTCATCGCTGCGATCGCCGTTTTGCCTTCCTGGGGGTCTAGCTGAGTTGGCTCGGCAGCTTTAGACCAGATCTGCGCCATCAGCGGCATGACATCGGTATCTAGGGCAGGAATCAGGTGTTCGATGGGCCACACCATGTCTGGGGCCGCAGCGATCGCCCCCGTTTCTAGGAGCTGAATGCTCTCTCCTCGCACCAGAGCGAGGGGCCTGAGCCACCCCATCGGGCGATCGTCTAACACCTGAATAACTTCGGCGTAAAGCCGGGTCTGGCGGCATTCTAAAAATACAATTTGACCGGCGACCAGGGTGGCCATAGACAGCGCTGCTCAATCAGTAGAATAGGGCTAGGGTGCAATTGTCCCCAGGGCTCGACAGAATTCTCTAAGCGCCAGGAATCTGCGGAAGGCAGGCATCTGGGGAAGGGAACCGGGCTTTTCACCTATGGTAAACGGTGTCAGCATTTGCTGTGAGCTGGGCCAGCCTAGACTATGTTAAGAGCAGTGCTAAAGCCATCATGAAGTTTTATGATGGGAATCTATGATAAACAGGTCTGCGCCCATGGGGCGCTGGGGCCATCGGCGATCGCCCGAACCGGGCCTAATCTAGGGCTTTCAGCCTGTTGTTGTCTTGAAACTGGCTCTACATCAGAGCGAAGAGGTATGGCTGTGTCAGTTGAAACCATTGAGCGAACTACAACTTCCACCGTACGTAAGCCAGCGCCACGCTACCGGGTGCTGCTGCACAACGATCCCTTCAACTCCATGGAGCACGTGGTGGAATCGCTGCTGAAGGTGGTGCCCAGCCTGACCATGCCCCAGGCGGTCGACATTATGATGCAAGCCCACACCGCCGGAGTGGCCCTAGTCATTACCTGTGAAATGGAGCACGCGGAGTTTTACAGTGAGGGGCTCTGCAATCTGGGCCTGACCAGCACCATCGAGCCGGATGAGTAGGCTGCCGGGAGCCAAGCGCTGGGGGCAGATCCCTTGGGTTCAGCTGGCGAGCTATCCTCCCCTGGCTAGGGTCTTCATCTTTTTGCTGGGGGTGGTGGCCCTATGGCTACCCTTAGCCCTTCCCCTGTACGCGCTAGCCGCCAAGGAATTGTTGCCGGGGGGTGACCTGCTGCCAACGGCGTTGCTCTACGTGTTTTTTTTGCTGGTGCTGCCCCGCTGGGAGCGACGGGTGCGGGGTGAAACTCGGCCCTGGAGCCAAGTTGGGTTTGTGGGCTCTCGGGCATTGGCCCGAGGCATGGCCGTAGGAGCTGCGATCGGGGCGGTTAGCCTGGTGGTGCTAGCGGCGGTACAGGTAATTTTGGGTTGGGCGTTGATAGCCCCCGAGGGGGCTAGGGGTTTTGAGCTACTCCAGGTCGCTCTGGTAGGGGCTCTAGCGGCTACCGCCGTGGGCTGGTCTGAGGAAGTGCTGTTTCGGGGCTGGCTGCTGCGGGAGCTTGAGCAGGGCTGGTCACCGGCAGTGGCGCTGGGGGCAACCAGCGCTATTTTTGCGATCGCCCATTTCATCAAGCCCCTCGACGCGATTTTGGCTCTGCTACCCCAGCTGATTGGGCTGCTGCTGCTGGGTCTCGTGCTGGGCTGGGCGCGACGCATTCCAGTACAGGGCGGCACCACCGGTCTGGGGCACCCCGTCGGTCTCCACGCGGGGCTGGTGTGGGGCTATTACCTGCTCGAAGTAGGCAATCTGTTGCAGCCCACAGGGGCCGTGCCCGATTGGGTCACTGGCATCGACGGCAATCCCCTGGCGGGGCTGTTGGGGTTAACGCTGCTGACAGGCTTGGGTGCCTTGGTGTTTCGCTGGAGCCGCCGGAGCCAATAATTGCAGATTAAAAATCTGCCATCTTTGCCTGTCAGGTATCTTGCCTAACCGTAGGTAGATAGAAAAACCGGGCTGACAGTGCTCGAAAAGGCTCCGTAGGGAGCCAGGCGGAGAGCCATCAAAGTCTTACCTGCGATCGCCCTCCAGCATTCCTCACCAAAACATTTGTCCCTTGGGCGTTGGCTCAACTCGAGTGGCTCAAACTTGGCCCATAAAGGCCGCTAGCTCGCTCAGCACCGCTGTAAACCCAGGGCGGGTTGGCACCTCAGGCTGCATACAGACCTGCTGAAGCTGCCGCAGGGGTGCCAGGCGGTGGACAGGTGCAGGGCAGCGATCGCACAAATCTTCTAGCAAACAGCCCCAGGCCCGCACCTCTAGGCGCTCTAGGGCAATAGCGGTGACACTGTCAGCAGGGTCGTAGAAGCTAGCAGCTCCAAAATCGCTCAATCGCGCATTGCCGCCATGGTCAATCAGGGTATTGTGGGGGTACAGATCGCCGTGGAGAATACCCCGCTGGTGCAGGTGGGCAGCGGCAGCAGCCACCCCTCGAGCAATCTCCACAACGGCTTCCAGAGAGAACTCTAAAATAGCGGGGTAGATGTCGCGGGTGCAGCTTTCCAGGCTAGGGGGTGCCCCCATCACCCGGTAGCTGGGGGGCACCAGTGGTAGCACAAGAGCATTTTTTTCTTCAGGGTGGTCTACCCCCTGCCCCAGGGGGCTGATCAGATGAGGGTGCGCCCCCGCAGCCATGCAGGCGCGCATTTCGTCCGCAGGAAGCCCGTCGCTGGTGATCGCTCCTTTAAAGATTTTGACTGCCACGGGGGTCTCAGTCTCACCCTGTCGCCACGTACCCCGAGAGATTACCCCCGAGGCACCCTGGCCTAGCACCTCGCCCAGGGTGAGATCGGCCCAGGGAATGGCGGGTAGGTTTGCCTCTAAGGGCACCGGACAGCAGGGGTTGCCCGCATAGGCCAGCCAGCTCAGCCGGGGCAGCTTGAGCAACCAAGGGGGTAGGCGATCGATCTGGTTGGCGGCAATGCGCAGGAGTTCTAGATTTTTGTAGGCGGCCATGGTCTCTGGCAGCGTGTGCAGATGGTTGCCTGCCAGCATGAGCTTTTGCATTGCCGTTAGCTGACCCATAGAATCGGGCAGGGTCTCAAGCCGGTTGTCGGTCAAAATCAGCCAGCGGGTAGCAGCGGGCAGAGCAGCAGCGGGCACCGTCGTGATCTGGTTTGCCTTAAAGCTGATCATCGAGAGCTGAGGGCACTGACTGAGCACCTCGGGCACCCGCTCAAAGGCATTGTTGTTGAAAAAGACAACCCGCAGGTTGCGCAGCCGGGCAAAGCTGTCGGGCAGGGTGGTGAGGGCATTGTTCGACAGATCGAGAATTTCGAGGTCATCGGCCAGGTCGAGAATTTCTTCGGGGAAGGTGGTGAGCCCCGCTGCCAGGGTGAGCTGTCCGGCTTCGTTGAGCTGGCGCGATCGCAGCATCTCTAGAGATTGCATTGGGATTAACCTCAGGGTTGCCGACTATAGCTAAGTCCCAGCTCGAAGTCTGTAGTTTTCCCAGAGGAACAGCTCTACTGCTGGACTTAGATTTGATGTATCTTCTGCCCAATGTGGCATCTCCCAGAGGAGATGCCTGTAAAAAATTAGTGTAGTTTGGCGGTGCTGGGTGAGGAAGACCCCTTAATTAGGGCGTTGCTGAACCGACGCATGAATTTGGGTAGGGGCAAACGGCCGTTTGCCCTGACGAGAGCCGCTGGCATTTTTGACTCATACCTGTATCCAGCAACGCCTTAATGAGCTTGTCGGCGATTTTGCTTTAATGAAGAAAAAATAAGCCCTCGCCATAGCATCTAGGGTCAATGCACCATCGAGCCGCATAAACAGCAGCCCTCACCAGTGACCTGCCCTCTTGCAGAGCGAGCAGATCGGTTTCCTGGGTCTCAACCCCGACCTGGGCCTGATCGACAGCCGGGGCAGTACCAAGGAGGCTGAGGGTGCCTATCACTAGAACTGGGTCGCTGACCCGAAAGCCTTGGTAGCGGCGATCGCCGCTACCCTCTACCTGGGCAGGCGTTGACCGTAAACCAGTTCCTGCTTCTATATCAGGGCAGACAGGTGGGTCTGACCTTGCCCAGCCCTGGGGCTGGGGCATTAGGAATTTTGCAAGGCCTGGGGTTCAGGGGTTGCCCCCAGGGCGGCTTTTTCTTTATCCAGCCGCCGCTTGCGGGCGTAGAGCTGAATAGTGGCGGCCATAAACACGACCAGGCCCACCATCAGCCAGGTGGTAGCCCCGGTAGGGAAGTTATTCTTAAAGACCACCAGCATGACTATCACCACCAGCAGCAGGGTAGGAGCCTCGTTCAGCGCCCGCAGCTGCTGGCCTGACCACTGGCACTCGCCCCGGTGCAGCTGGCGCATCAGCCGGGCGCAATAGAAGTGATAGCCCAGCAGCAGGGCCACAAAGCCTAGCTTGATGTGCATCCAGCCCTCTTTGAGGTACTCGGGCATCTGCACCAGCAGGGCGATCGCCATAGCCACCGCCACTACCATGCCAGGGGTAGTGATGATGCCGTAGAGGCGCTTTTCCATGATGGTGTACTGGTTTTGGAGAATGCTCCGGGCAGGCTCTGGTTCGGCCTCGGCCTCAACGTGATAGATAAACAGGCGCACCAGGTAAAACAACCCGGCAAACCACACCACCACCCCAATAATGTGAAACGCTTTGAACCAGTAGTAGGCCATAGTCATCCTCTAAACCCGGCCAGAGTGATGCCCTGACGGGATGTTGCAAATCGTTAAGTACGCCTTACATTGTCAGGCAAGGGTTTGCCCTTGCAAAGGCAGGCGCGACGGTTCTTAACGTTTACCCGTAGGGGCAAATGGCCTTTGCCCTCCCCCGCTGTCACTTCAGACCGGTCTGGCTACAAAATTACCTGAGAACACTGCTTTGCCCTGCGCCCCTGCATCTGGGCATCTTTGTCTAATCCAAATTGCGCCCGGTCAGCTCGACGAAGATATCCTCCAGGTTTGAGGGGCGGGTCATCATGCCGGTTTTGTCGGGCTGCTGGTCGAGGTGAGCATTGGCGGCGGCGAGAGTGGGGAAGAAATTGTACTCCCAGCGATCGCCCCGTTGGGTCATGACGATGCCCTCGCCGTGGCGCTGGCGAAACTCGTCTAGGGTGCCCAGCTCGATCAGCTGGCCCTGGTCGAGAATGCCGATGCGATCACACAGATACTCCACCTCTTCCATGTAGTGGGTAGTGAGCAGCATGGTCATGCCCTGCTGGTTGAGGCCGCGAATGATCTCCCACAGGCGGCGGCGGGCCTGGGGGTCGAGGCCCACGGTGGGCTCATCGAGAAAGAGAATCTTAGGGTTGTGCAGCAGGGCACGGGCGATCTGCAAGCGGCGCTTCATGCCGCCGGAGAGGGTTTTGACCTTGTCGTCGCGGCGATCGCTCAGCTCCACATAATCTAGCCAGGTGTCGATGGCAGTGCGGCGCTGGGCCGCAGGAATGTGGTGCATGCGCCCGTGGAATTCCATGTTTTCCCACACGGTCATGTCGCCATCGACGCTGGTCTGTTGCAGCACCACGCCGATCTGACGGCGCACATCGATCTGCTGGCGGTTGACGTCGTAGCCCGCCACCACCACATGGCCGTCGCTGGGCCGGGTGAGCGTCGTGGCCATGCGAATGGTAGTCGATTTGCCCGCTCCGTTCGGCCCCAGTAGACCAAAGACTTCCCCCGCTTCGATATTTAAGGAGAGGTCATTGACGACAGAGACCCCGTTGTAGACCTTGTGGACGTTTTGCAGACAGACCGCAGCGGACATGGCAGATTGAAGGCTCCAGAGGTAATGTCACGGCGATCGCAAGGGGCCATGATGTGGCCTTAGAACGGGATCGTCTGTAACGTATTGTGAATAGTCTTACCGTACCACCCATCTACCCCAAAGCCTTCCATGCGCGCCCACATTGACCACGGCATTTTGTACCTCCACAAAGACGATGTGCCCGCCTACAAAAAGTCGGGCTCGGTGGTGCGCAACAGCTATTTTTGGGCGCTGCGATCGATCGCCGACCGAGCCGGGTTTAACCACGATTGGGAGTTTGCCGATGTGGTCTGGCCTGCCCTGGGGCGAATGATCATGACATTTATGGAGTCGGGCTACCTGGGCTACCGCGAGACGGTGCTAGAGTTTGCCGACGACGCCGACATTCCCGATCCCCTGCGCCCAGTTGGCACCTGGATCGCTGCCGATGCCTACGAAGACGAGTGATCAGCGATCCAAGCCAAAATCCCGATTGATCTCACCGAACGCCCAGCTCGCCAATCTATGGCAAATCAAGCCATTGCCACACTTGCTCTACCAAGTCTTTGGCATCGGCATCGAACCCCTGGGCCGCAGTGCGGTTGCGAAACCAGGTGCGCTGGCGCTTGGCAAACTGGCGAGTGTGCTGCACAATCTCCGCCTGGGCCGTGGCAAGGGAAACATCGCCGCTGATGTGGGGCAACATCTCGGCATAACCCAGGGTTTGCAGCAGGGGCAGGTCGGAGCCGTATTTTTGAGCTAGGTGGGTGACTTCATCCACAAACCCGGCATCGATCATCGCTTGGGTGCGCTGGGCAATGCGCTTCTCTAGGGCCAGGGGGTCGCAGTCGAGGGCCAGATATCGCACCGGATAGTCGGGGGGTACCTCTCCCTGCAGGGTTGATATGGGCTGGCCAGTGACGTAGTAGACCTCTAAGGCCCGCACGGTGCGCACGGGGTCATGGGGGTGAATGCGCTGGCTGGCGGCGGGGTCAATGCTCTGGAGCAGGGCGTAGCAGTAGATCTGACCAAGATCTGTCAGCTGTCGACGTAGGGCCGGCTGAGGCGCAACCGGGGGAATGCGCAACCCCTTCACCACGGCGTCTATATAAAGACCGGTGCCGCCCACCAGCAAGGGCAAGGTACCGGCCCGATGAAACCGCTGAATCAACCCCTGGGCCTGGTGCTGGTACTGGGCCAGGGTAAGGGTGTCGGTCGGGTCGCAGATGTCGATTAAGTGGTGGGGCACCTGGGCTCGGTCAAAGGCCGAAGGCTTTGCGGTGCCGATATCAAACTCTCGATATACTTGTCGGGAGTCAGCGCTGAGAATGACGCTTCTGTGGTTTTGAGCCAGGGCTAGGCGCTGGGCTAGGGCGATCGCCAAAGCCGATTTACCCGTGGCCGTAGCTCCGCCAATCACCAGCAAAAATGGTACATTTGATCTATTGACTTCCCCAGAATGGGAGAAAGATTCTAGTTTAGAAAATTTTGGTGATTGCATCCCTACTTCATTCTGCGCCTGAAGCTGCCTTAGAACCCGCTGTGGCAGCTTTGTGCTATAATTTTCTAGCGTTTTAGCCTGTCGGGCAGTCAGGCGGCTTAAAGCCCATTTTTGGAGCGTACAATATGACAACCGATTACGGTGCTGACCAGATTCAGGTTCTAGAGGGGCTTGAGCCGGTTCGCAAGCGCCCGGGTATGTACATTGGCAGCACTGGGCCTCGAGGTTTGCATCACCTAGTGTACGAGGTGGTCGACAACTCCGTAGACGAAGCCCTGGCTGGCCACTGCGATCGCATTGATATTTCCCTCAATGCCGACGGCTCGGTTACGGTCACCGACAACGGGCGCGGCATTCCCACCGATATTCACCCCCGCACGGGCAAGTCAGCCCTGGAGACGGTGATGACCGTGCTCCACGCTGGGGGCAAATTTGGCGGCGGCGGCTACAAGGTGTCGGGCGGTCTCCACGGCGTCGGCATTTCGGTGGTCAATGCGCTGTCGGAGTGGGTCAACGTCACCGTCTGGCGCGAGGGCAAAGAACATAAACAGCGCTTTGAGCGCGGCATCCCCATCGGCGAACTGTCGGCGGAGAAGATTACCGAAGTGCGCAAGGGCACTAGAGTGTCATTCTTGCCCGATACCGAAATTTTTCACAACGGCACCGAGTTTGACTACGACACCCTGGCCGGGCGGCTGCGAGAGCTGGCCTATCTAAATGCGGGTATTCGAGTCGTCTTTACTGACTACCGTCTGGATGTAATCAAGTCTGACACCCCCAAGGTGTCAACCTACTACTACGAGGGCGGCATCAACGAGTACGTGCAGTACATCAACCACGACAAGCAGCCGATCCACGACGAGATTATCCACATCTCCTCGGAGCGCGACGGGGTGCAAGTGGAGGCGGCACTACAGTGGTGCGTCGATGCCTACTCTGACAACCTGCTGGGCTTTGCCAACAACATTCGCACCATTGACGGCGGTACCCACCTGGAGGGCCTCAAGGCGGTGCTCACCCGCACCCTCAACACCATCAGCCGCAAGCGCAACAAGCGCAAAGATGCCGACTCTAACCTAGCGGGCGAAAACATCCGCGAGGGGTTGACGGCGATTATTTCTGTCAAGGTGCCCGACCCCGAGTTTGAGGGCCAGACCAAAACCAAGCTGGGCAACACCGAGGTGCGCGGCATCGTCGATTCGCTGGTGGGCGAAGCGCTGACTGAGTACCTCGACTTTCACCCCAACGTGGCTGACGCCATTCTCGAAAAGGCGATTCAGTCGTTTAACGCCGCTGAGGCCGCTCGCCGGGCGCGGGATCTGGTACGCCGTAAGTCGGTGCTGGAGTCGTCGACCCTGCCCGGTAAGCTGGCGGATTGCAGCAGCCGCGACCCCAGCGAATCTGAAATCTTTATCGTAGAAGGGGATTCGGCTGGCGGCAGCGCCAAGCAGGGACGCGATCGCCGCTTTCAGGCCATTCTCCCCCTGCGGGGCAAGATTCTCAACATTGAGAAGACCGAAGACTCCAAGATCTACAAAAACACCGAGATCCAGGCGCTGATCACCGCCCTGGGCATGGGCATTCGCGGCGAAGAGTTTGACTCGTCGCAGCTGCGCTACCACCGCATCTGCCTGATGACCGACGCCGACGTCGATGGGGCGCACATTCGCACCCTGCTGCTGACCTTTTTCTACCGCTACCAGCGCGACCTGGTCGATCAGGGCTACATCTACATCGCCTGCCCGCCCCTTTACAAGGTCGAGCGGGGCCGCAACCACTGGTACTGCTACAACGAGCGCGAGCTGCAACAGCTGATTACCAACGAGTTTCCGGCCAACGCCAACTACACGGTGCAGCGGTTTAAGGGTCTAGGCGAAATGATGCCCCAGCAGCTGTGGGAAACCACCATGGACCCCACCACCCGCACCATGAAGCGCGTTGAGATCGAAGACGCCGCCGAGGCCGATCGCATCTTTACGATCTTGATGGGCGATCGCGTTGCCCCCCGCCGCGAGTTTATCGAGACCTACGGCCCCCGCATGAAGCTCGAAGACCTCGATATTTAGGAAATTTCTAGGCAAGATTACCCACCTTAATCCAGCCACCGCGCTTGTCGCAGGGTGGGTACTGCCCCAACGGGTGCAGATCTTCTACAAAAGCCGCCTTTGTCGCCGGGGATCGTTCAGCAAAGCCAGCGCGATCGCAACGAAAGTGACCACCTAATCGAGGCCAGCGGCGCTACTGGGCTGACCCGCCAGGTACGCCTGGTACTGCCGTCGAGGGCTCCAGGTCACGGCTCCGTCGCGGTCGGTGCAAAACACCTCTATGCCGCGATCGCGCAATCGTTGCTCGGTCTCTGGGTCAATGGTGCGGCCAGAGGCGATCGCCACCCTGGCCCCGATCGCGTCGATCACTACCTCAGAGAGCGCTTCGCCATGCCACCACAGCACCTCGCTAGAGAGACCGGGGTGGGCCTGCACCCAGGGAATTTGGCGATCGGGGGTCAGATTGGGCAACAACAGCCAGGCGTGGTTGGGCCGCACCATGAGTCGCAGCCCTTGTTCACCATCCTGTAGATATTCCACTCGCTGGCGACCTAGAGTCTCTATTTGCCCTGGGTCTAAGATCTGCACCTCGGTTCCAGCAGGAGCCTCTGTCAGCGCCCGATTGCCCCCGTAAAACTTGCGAATCGGAGCCTTCTCTGCGATGGTGCGCCAGTTGTCGCCGTTGCTGTCATCGCCGTGGATTGCTCCTGCCAGTCGGTTAATGCCCGCCTGGCGCAGAAAGGGCACCACGGTGTAGAAGGCGGTTTTGTCAGTACCGCTATTGACCACTAGGGGAGACCGCCCGTCTTGCACGACCATGACCGCATCTGGCCCCGACGCCAGCACCGTCACCTGGGTCAACGTCGCCCCCCGATACAGCAGAGGCCCCAGGGCCAGAGCCACCACGAGCAGCGCCACCAGGCCCCGCCGCCGGGCTGCCCCCCAGCCCCAAACGATGTACAGGGCGTAGAGCCCCACCATCTGGGCCAGAGAGATGTGGCCCGTTGCTAGGGCGCTGCCCGGCAGCCCCACCTCCCACTTCACCAGGGCAATCAGCAGGTGAGTAGGCAACCAGAGCACCGACGCCACTAAGCTCCCCAGCCAGGGCCAGATCACCGCGATCGCCCCACTGACCATGCCCCCCAGGCTGATCACCATCACCAGGGGCGTGGCCACCATGTTGAGCAAAATGCTGTAGGTGGTGAGGGTGTTGAAATAGTAGAGGGACAGGGGAATGGTCCACAGGTAGGCCGCCAGGGGCACCGCCGCCACTGCCGCCAGGGTCGTGGGTAGCCACTCCAGCCGCTCCGCGATGGGCTTGACGGCCACCATCAGCCCCAGGGTCGCCATCACGCTGAGGCGAAAGCCGATGTCGTCAATCCAGTCTGGGTGCAGCACCAGCAGCAGCGTCACTGCCACCAGCAGACAGCCCAAGGGCTTGACGCTGCGCTCTAGGGCTAGGCCCGTGAGCACCGCCGCCCCCATGACCGCCGCCCGCATCACGCTGGGCTGCCCCCCCGTGATCAGCACGTAGAGCACCAGGGCCAGGCCGCCGGCTATGACCTTAGCTTTGACCGGGTTAGAACAGCGATCGGCGATCGCCCTATGCCCCAGCACCGCCAGCACTACCCCCAGCACCAGCGACACGTGAAACCCACTGGCCGCGAGAGTGTGGGCCATGCCCGCCTGCACAAAGGCATCTTGAATGTCGTAGGGTACGTTGACCGCCTGCCGACCCAGGGCCATGGCGCTCACCAGCGGGCCTGCGGGCAGCCCTAATCCATTTTCGTGGGCCTGAGCGATGCGTTTTCTAATCTGCCACAGGGCCAACCGGGGCGGCGACTGCCCCTTGTCAGGCGTCACCTCAGCGCCTGCGAATCCGGCAAAGCTGCGCTGGCTGGCCAGATAGCCACGAAAGTTAAAGGCGTTGGGGTTTTTGGGCAAGGCCGGTTCGTAGAGTTTGCCCTGCACCTTAACTGTTTGCCCTGGGTACAGCCCCTCGATTTGGTCAGAGGGCAGGGTAACGTAGAGTTTGCCTTGGCGAGTTTCAGGAATGCTAAAGGCATTGCCTTGGGCATCAAGTCGCCGCACCTGATCAACTTGTAGCCACACCTGCCCGCGATCGCCCCGGGTAAGTCGAGGCATCTCTTGCACCCGGCCCCACACTATCTGCTGCGCCCCCGCTGCTTCCCCCTGGCTCAGCAGATGGCTGATATCGAGGGGGCCGGGAACCGGGTAGCGCAGGCCGTAGTTGAGGGTAGCCAGTAGGGCGATCGCTCCCGCCCCCAGCCACTGGGCCGCCGTTGGCCCTAGACGCCAGCGGCGCGGCAGCACCAGAGCGGCTAGCCCCCCAGCCCCGAGCAACCCCAGCCCGACGGCGGCTACCCCCACCCAGAGGGGCCAGCCCAGATGGCGGACCCACACACTGACCAAAAACAGCCCAGCGCCATAGGCACTGGCCCACAGCAAGCCCGCCGCAACACCCATAGATTTTCCCTGCACCCGGTTATACGTTTAGAAAACCCAACTCGAGGGAAGAATCACAGCGGCGGGACGAGGGGTGCCCCAGTTTTCGCCAGATATAGTGGTGGTCAGTTCTCTGCGTAGACCTTCACGTCTGGATATGGATTAAATTCAGTTGTCAATTTCTCAGAAATCAGTACTATTAGTCAGTGCTACATCCAGGGAGATAGTAACTATGCCGCAATTGCCCTCGGGTCTATCTACCAAGCCTGAGAGTTTTGCCCCTTCAGGCGAGTCCAATCTGCGTTTGCAGCGGGCGATCGAGAGCCTCGCCCTCAACCTGGATGACGAACTCAACCGCTATCGTCGCAGCCGGTCAGGGCACAGTGTTGTGCCCACGACGCCTGCTCGCCTGCCGCTGCGCCAAACTCGCAAGCCCATCGACCTGATTGCTCTCAAGACCTCTGCGATCGCCGGAGCCAAACAAGCCGCCCCGCCGCCGCCCAACGCCCGGCTGCAAGAGCTACTGGGGCAGCCCTCAGAGCCCACCGTGCAGGCCTACCCGCCTAAGGCCGCCATCAACCAAGTGCGTCTAAGCCACGGCGGCACCCTGACCACCTACCGCGCCGCGCCCGATGACTACCTAGAGAGCAGCGAGGCGCTGCTAGGCAGTCTGCCCAAGCGGGCACAGGTGCCCGATGACACTGATTATGAGCCCTCTCTACTACGCCAGCTGGCCACTCCTCTGGGCATGGGGACATTGCTGCTGTTGCTCGTTGGTAGCGCCAGCTTTGGCTACCTGGTTACCTCGCCCCAAGCAGTGAGCCACCTCACCGACAACCCCATCACCCGTCGGCTCAAGGGTACGGCGGCACCTGAGGCTTTGCCCTCTGATGACCCCTTGGCGGCTCAGACGCGAGACCAAACAGATGCTGGTCAAATAGATTCTGGATTTAAGCCCGTTGGCCCCGACCTATCAGACCAAGAGTTTGCCTCCCTAGACTTAAACCGCATCAGTACCCTGCCGTCAGATACTTCCACTGCCACCAGTCGCTCTTTTCCAGCTCAGGCTGAGACCACCGGCACCTCTCGATCTGCCAATGACAGCGCCGCAGTGCCCCCCCTAGGCAGCGCGACCTCGACCACTTCAACCCCCGTAGGGCCAGAGGCGCTGCGCAGCGCCGCCGTTAGAGTACCGGCTCGGCCAGTCAGCCGCCAGCCCACTACAGCCCAGCCTAGCGCGGTGACCCCTGCTCAGCCATCTCGAACCACGGCCCCATCGGCCCCGGCGGCAGTCACTGGAGCCAGTCGCCCTGTTATGGCTCAGCCCCCCCAGCCGATCGCCGTTAACCGCACCCCACCGGCCCTGGCCACGCCGCCAGCACCCCTAACGGCTCCGGCCCCAGTGACCCGCACCGCACCACCGGCACCCCTAACCCAAGCCCCGCCCGCGGCACCCTCTACCTACTACGTAGTCACCGACTACAGCGGGGCTCAATCTCTAGAGTCGGCTCGCAGTGCCGTGGGCGATGCCTACGTGCGCAATTTTTCCAGCGGTACCCGCATTCAGATGGGCGCGTTTTCGCAGCCATCGTCGGCTCAAAACCTGGTAAACCAGCTCCAGGGGCAAGGCATTCCGGCCCAGGTGATTACACCTTAGGCGGAGAACGCTACAGTCTACCGCTAGCCTCAGTCACCTCAGCCTGCCTGCTATGCTGAAGCTGATCACACTTGTGGGAGATCTTCGATGGGGCTGTTTGATCGGGTTTGGCGCGTCATTACAGCGAACCTCAATAGTGCAGTCAATCAGGCCGAAGACCCCGAAAAGGTGCTCGAACAGGCCATGCAGGACATGCAGGGCAACCTGATTCAGCTGCGGCAGGCGGTGGCCCAGGCGATCGCCACCCAAAAGCGCACCGAGCGCCAGAGCGCCCAGGCCAAATCTACGGCGCAGGAGTGGTACAACCGAGCCGAGCTCGCCATTCAGAAGGGTGAAGAAGATTTGGCTCGCCAGGCGCTCACCCGTCGCCAAACCTACCTGCAATCGGCCCAGGCCATGGATGCCCAGCTCGACCAGCAGCGCGACGTGGTCACAGGTCTCAAAGACAACATGCGGCGACTAGAGGCGAAGATCGCCGACGCCCGCACCAAAAAAGACCTCTACATTGCCCGTGCCCGCTCTGCCGAGGCCAGCGCCCGCATTCAAGACATGCTGGGCACCACTGGCACCAATGGCTCGATCGCCGCCTTTGAGCAGATGGAGCAGCGGGTCATAGAGCTAGAGGCCAAGTCTGAGGCCCTCGAAGAACTCAGTGGCGACCCCCTGGAGCGCCAGTTCGCAGCTCTAGAGGGGGGCTCCACTACGGTAGACAGTGAACTGGAAGCGATGAAAAACCGTCTGAGTCAGGGTAGACAGCCGGATAGTCTGCCGCCATCGGCCTAGGCGACTTTTTCCCTACAAACCGCTTTAGGCAGACAATAGTCACCATAAAGCTGGCGATCGCTTTCCAAGAGCACTCAATCAATCTCTATGGCCGACACCACTAAAGACCAGCAGCACCCCCAGTACAAGACCGATCGCCAGGTGGTCAACCAGCTAGTGGCTGGAGAGGCCACCGACTACAACCTGGTCGAACTGGCCCGGCTGATGACCCGCTATGAGGGCTTCCCTGGTGCCCGCGACATTCAGACTGATCTAAAAAAAGCGCTGGCCCGCTGGGGTCTGACCGAGGCAGAACTGTTTGAGAAAACCCGCGCCATTCACCAACAGGGCGAGGTCTACAAGGGGTTGGGGCGAGGGCGTGAAGACTGGAGCTAACAAGGGTGCTGTCGCCGCTGGGCACCCCCTCACCGCTGAGGCCGGGGCCGAGATGCTGCGTCAGGGGGGCAATGCCTTCGATGCCGCGATCGCCGCTGCTTTCACCGCCTGCGTCACCGAGAGCGCCCTGACCTCGCTGGCGGGGGGCGGCTTTTTGCTGGCCCACACCGCAGCGGGCCAAAACCGCCTGTTCGACTTTTTTTGCCAAACGCCGAAATCGAAGGACATTGGGCGATTCCGGGCCAGATCGCTGCGCGAATCGCCCAACTTTTACCCCATTCACGCCAACTTTGGCGACACCACCCAGGAGTTTCACATTGGCCTGGGGTCGATGGCGGTGCCAGGGGCGATCGCCGGGCTGCTCGACGTCCATCAAAAGCTGGGTCGGCTGCCCCTCGAGAAAATTGTGGCCCCGGCCCAGCGCTGGGCCACCGAGGGCACCGAGGTCGAACCCTTTCGGGCCTACTGCTTTCAAATTTTGGAGCCGATTCTCACCGCTACGGAGTCAGCGCGGGCGCTCTATGCGCCAGAGGGCAAGCGGCTGACGGCGGGCGATCGCTTTTTCTTGCCCGACTTTGCCCAGTTCTTGGCGGCTCTGGCTAGCGAGGGGGCCGACCTGTTTTACCGGGGAGAGATAGCGCAGGCGATCGCCCATACCTGCCAGGCCCAGGGCGGCTACCTAACCCTAGAAGATTTGCAGCATTACCAGGTGATCGAACGCGAACCCCTGGCCATGTCCTACGGCAGCGCCACCCTGCTCACCAATCCGCCCCCTAGCTCTGGCGGCACGCTGATCGCCTTTGCCCTGGCGCTATTATCTCAAGTCAACCCATCGCAGACCCCCCACCGTAGCCCTCGCCACGTGGCAGCCCTGCGGGAGGTGATGCGCCAAACCAACCTGGCCCGTCAGCGGGGCTATGATGACCATCTGTATCGCGAGGCGATCGCAGCAGAATTTCTCGGTGCTGAACACCTGACTCCCTATCTGACCCAGCTACAAGACGCCCTCAGGGCCGGGGGCAGCCGGTGGGGCAGCACCACCCACATCAGCGTGGTCGATGGCGAGGGCAACGCCGCCAGCCTCACCACCTCCAACGGCGAGGGCTCGGCCTACGTCATACCCGGCACTGGCATCATGATGAACAACATGCTGGGTGAAGAAGACCTCAACCCCCAGGGCTTTCACCAGTGGCCGACAAACCAGCGGATGTCGAGCATGATGGCCCCCACCATAGTCTTGCAAGACGGCCAGCCCCTGCTGGTGCTGGGGTCGGGCGGCTCCAACCGCATTCGCACCGCCATCTTGCAGGTGGTGTCTAACGTGCTCGACTTTGGTATGGATATCGAAGCCGCCGTTCAAGCGCCGCGCCTGCACTGGGAGCGAGGGGCGCTGCATCTGGAGCCGGGGTATGACCGAGGGGCGATCGCCGCCCAGGGAATTGGCGATGAAGACCACTGCACCTGGTGGCAGGCTCACAGTATGTTTTTTGGCGGCGTCCACGCAGTGGCGGTGGGTTCAGATGGTGCCCTGTCGGGGGTCGGCGACTCGCGCCGAGGCGGAGCCTGTGTGATAGTTAAACCGTGCGATTGAGTAATTCTATAAATTCAATTCTGATTCAAGAAATTTCAAGAAAATCTTGATCAATAAGCCTTAGTCGCATCCGCTATCAATAGCTTTTCAGCAGCATCAATCTGAAAGAATTAATAGTTAGTTAGCTAGTTGCTTTCTTGAAGTCTAATACCAAAGCTGAATCGCATAACCCTGATTCCAAACAAGTGGATTGTGTAGGAGAAGAGGATCGCCTGATCAGCCCTAAAAATCACAAGTGTTTCACCTGCCTCTACTTGGCAAAGATATTTGAGTGGATCACGCTGGTTTTCATCAATTGTTATGTTTGGCGTTAGCTAGCCTCTCGTTTTGTGGTAACAACGTTACAGTTGAGCGGTTGTCTAAAACTTCCACTCTCAGCCGATCTCCCTTTTCAATCCGCTCCAATCGCATTGTTCAACTGCAATTGACTAATAAGACTATTCCATTTGACTTTGATCGCGGAACTCAGGCTTTGCTGTAGCAAGCTTGACATATACACCGTCACCAGACAAGGCGCAAACATCGCAAGACCACATACTACTCTCCTTAAAACCCGGCGTAGAGTCTTTCTCACGCTTAATAGAACCTTGAATGCACAACGGACAACGGAGTATCCAATCCACAAGGTATCCGCCTCCTGTCTTCGATAGGATCTCACATTCTTGCCAATGAAGCTGACCTGTCTTTAGAAGACGTTCTCGCGTGACATTTGCTGGAAAAGAGGAAAGTTTCGGAGGTTTGCAGTCATTATTGTAAGTTGCTTCAAGCAGAAACATAGTCTGCATGCAAACAGAGCGAAATCGGTCTGCGTCGCTTGTCATAAAATATGGATCGAGTGTGAGTTCGTTTATTTTTGTTTTGACCTCTGTTGCTGCTTTCACTAAGTCAAGTTCATGAGCATAAATATTCCGCAGCTTATTAACTCTTAGTAAATTTTCATAGAGGAGTGGCTCAAATGCGCTGCACTCATTGAGTTTAACAACTTTTTTATGAAACATGAGTTTGCTTGCATCTATTTGAAGTTTTTTCAAAAACTTGTCTAGCCAATACTCAATATAAAGATGCAGCGTAATCACCTGGCTTCGTGTGATATCAGGATTGAAAATTTCTTCGGAAAGCTTTTCGTAGATTGAATCTGGTGCGTAGTCTCTCGCTACTCGCGAGGGATCGTTTAACCAGCCAAAATGAATAGGTCGATCTTCGCTCATGTGACCTCCTAAAATCTCATGTTTCTGAAAATCAGCCTGTAAAAGGATATGGCCTTTTATATATTCTACAGGCGTGTCTTAGGGGCTTAAGTTGAAGCAGTCGAACAACTTAATTATGCCGACAGTTTCTGTATAACTCCCCTTAGGAAGGCAATTATAGAGATAGTCCCTAGCTAATCGGCTGAGATGTGGCTAGAGAAGACGTAGATGCGCTGGCTCTCCAGGCTGCCGCAGAGGTCGGAGGGTTTGACGGTTTCGGGGGTGGGCACTGCGTCGTGGTGAAACACCTGTCGATCGAGGCCCACCTGCAAACCGCTGAAGGGGTCGCTGCCGCTAGAGATTAAGAACGCGAGCTGGTCGATTTCGGGCCAGGCGGCGAGTTTGTCGAGCAGGGTGGCAACGGTCTGCATCTGCGGTTGCTCACAGTCGCGATACCAGGCCTCGGCCCCTTCGAAAGGCGGAATATCCAGCCCCAAATTCACAATTAGATCAGGCTGGCTAAACAGCGCTGCCGCCACCGGGCGGGCTTCTTCTTGCAGCATGAGGCCCTGACTATGGGCCAGCTCGCGCAGGTGCTCTAGCTTTTGGTAGCGCTCCTGCACCGGCAAATCGCCCTTGCGCCAGTGGATTGCTACCGTAACTAGGTAGGTCTGCACCAGTAGGTGACCCAGCTTTTGGGCCTTGGTGGCCAGGTAGCCCGAGTTGTAGTCGGTAGCTTCAATAATCAGCGGCACCCGGCTCACCATCTCTAGGCCATAGCCTTTGATGCCCGCAATTTTGCGCGGGTTGTTGGTGATCAGGCAAAACTTTTGCACGCCGATGTCGTTGAGAATCTGTGCGCCGATGCCGTAGTTGCGCTGATCGACGGGCAGACCCAGCTTTTCGTTGGCTTCTACGGTGTCGAGGCCCATATCTTGCAGAGAATAGGCTTTGAGCTTGTTGATCAGGCCAATGCCGCGCCCCTCTTGGCGTAGATAGACCACCACACCGCGCCCAGCCGCATCGATCATTTTGAGCGCCGCCTGGAGCTGCATGCGACAGTCGCAGCGTAGCGAGCCAAAGGCGTCGCCCGTCAGGCATTCGGAGTGAACGCGCACCATCACCGCCTGGTCGGCAAAGGTGGCGGGGTCGCCTTTGACTAGGGCAACATGCTCAGAGCCGTCAAGCAGATTGCGGTAGGCGTAGATGGCAAAGTCGCCAAACTGAGTGGGCATCTTGGCTACCGCATCTCGCTGTACAAAGCGCTCGTGTTGCAGGCGGTAGTGAATCAGATCCGCGATGCTGATCAGCTTGAGGCCAAAGGTTTTGGCGTAGTTAACCAGTTCGGGCAGGCGCGCCATCGAGCCGTCGGGGTTTTGAATTTCGCAGATCACCCCGGCGGGATAGAGGCCCGCCAGCCGCGCCAGATCGACTCCAGCTTCGGTGTGGCCCGCCCGCTTGAGCACGCCACCCTCCTTGGCCCGCAGCGGAAAGATGTGGCCGGGGCGGCGCAGGTCGATGGGGCGAGCGTTGGGGTTGATGGCAACTTGAATGGTGCGAGCGCGATCGTCAGCAGAAATGCCCGTGGTAACGCCCCAGTTCAAGCCGGCGTCGATGCTGACGGTGAAGGCGGTCTGCTCGTTTTCATCTTCAAAGGCGCTGGGGCTGACCATAAGCGGCAGGTCGAGTTGATCGAGCCGTTCGCCGGTCATGGCCAGGCAGATCAGCCCCCGCGCTTCCACCGCCATAAAGTTGATGTTGTCGGGGGTGGCAAACTGGGCGGCGCAGATCACGTCGCCCTCGTTCTCGCGGTTTTCGTCATCGACCACCACGATCGACTTGCCCGCCGCCAGGTCGTGGAGCGCCGACTCAATGGAATCGAACTGAAAATTGGGCGGTAGCTCCAGCTCGGCGGGCGACGGGTTTGGGGCTTGAGACATCTCCGCTTCTGGATTGAGCACGATGGGGCGAACCTGCAAAAAGTACGATTACCCTTAAAATTCTAGCCGTACACCCTATCCTTCGCCGGAAGAGTGGTGGTCTTTCTGCCTGGGGGCACTTCTGGGGCAGAGAAGAGTTGGCCGATCGCATTCCAAGCCACCATGTTGAAGTGAGATTACTGGTTTACTATTACAGTGCCGTTCTAAGGCCGGGTGCTCACTCAGTTAGCGTCTACCTCAAGAGCGGTGCTCAATCCCCTAACTATTCTTTCAACCAGCTAGCCCCAGAACCATGAGCGAGTCGTCACCCGTCGGGAAAATCAAGGTCGGCATTGTGGGGGCCTCGGGCTACGGAGGGGTGCAGCTGGTGCGTCTGCTGACCCAACATCCCGAGGTAGAGCTGGTGTACCTCGGGGGCGACAGCAGCGCCGGGCAGCCCTATACCGATATCTATCCTCACCTGGCTGACTCGGTCAATTTGACGGTAGAAGCCGTAGACTTGGGCGAGATTGCCCAGCGCTGTCAGGCGGTTTTTCTGTCGCTGCCCAATGGTCTGGCCTGCACCATGGCCCCCACCCTGCTAGAGCGGGGCTGTCGGGTGCTTGACCTGTCGGCAGACTACCGGTTTGAAAATCTGAATACCTACCAGGCCTGGTATGGAGGCGATCGCACCGATCAGACCACCGCCGTCGAGGCCGTTTACGGGCTGCCCGAGCTATTTCGCGATCGCATTCGCAACGCCCGATTGGTGGGCTGCCCCGGCTGCTACCCCACCGCCAGCCTGCTGGGTATTGCCCCTCTGCTCAAGCAGGGGCTCGCTCAGCCCGAAACTTTAATTATTGACGCTAAGTCGGGCACCTCCGGCGGCGGACGGGTGGCCAAAACGGGCATGCTGCTGGCCGAGGCGAGCAACTCTCTCGGAGCCTACGGCGTCACCCGCCACCGCCACACCCCCGAAATCGAGCAAATTTGCACCCACCTGGCCAGCCAAGAGGTCACCGTGCAGTTTACCCCCCACCTGATTCCTATGGTGCGGGGCATTTTGGCCACCATCTATGCCACCCTGCGCGACCCCGGCCTAGTGCGCGACGACCTGCTCACCATCTACAGCGCCTTTTACCGGTCGTCGCCCTGGGTGACGGTGCTGCCCAACGGCACCTACCCCCAGACCAAGTGGGCCTGGGGCACCAATCGCTGCTATATCGGCCTTGAGACTGACCAGCGCACCGGGCGCGTGATTGTCATGTCTGCGATCGACAACCTGATGAAGGGCCAAGCCTCTCAAGCCGTGCAGTGCTTTAACCTGATGATGGGACTAGAAGAGGGTCTGGGGCTGCCGACGACGACTTTTTATCCGTAGTGGATAGGTGTGTGGGTGGGTTAAGCGATAGCGCCATGAGTCTACGAAGCAGCTCTCCAACCACCCGAGCAATCACGCCTGGAGTCAGGTTCACTCACCTACTCGTCTACTCCCTTCAGTCTGTCCAGACGACCTGGCGCTCTGAGCGGGTGCGGTAGCCGGTCTGCTCTTGAATTACGCGTCCGGCCTGGGCTGGGTCAAAGTAGCGATCGAAGTCTGACCGCAGGCGGGTATTGATCACCTCGGCCTGGGCCAACTGTTGGTTAACGGCTTCGAGCTGCTGCGCCTGGCTCTGGACGTAGGGCACCAGCCGTACTAGAGAGACTGCGGCCACCAGAGTCAAAAATCCGTTGACGCCGAGTCTGGCCCCCAGCTCTATGACGGGGGTATGACGCGCGAGCTTTTGCCAGGGGTCGGGGCGACGGCGAGCCCTGGCAGAGCGCACAGCAGGGACCAGTGGCTTGAGGGGAGATAGACTCATGGGGTAGGTGCTCTAAGCTGGTCTTTATTATGCCTGAGAACTCAAACCTGAGACCGATGAAATGGAGGGACTGCCCAGGAAGTGCCAGGGATCGCTCGATCATCTCGCTGCCACGACTGGGCTCTTTGGGTTGGCTATGGCTGGCTGGGGGTGTCGCTGTAAAGCCCTGAAAAGCCTTTGATAAAACACACTACAACCCACAGGCATTGCGAAAAATTGATAGTGGATTTTGGGGTTAAGGCATAATAGATATAACGGAGTCCCTACCCCATGCCCCGAAGAATCTTTATCGGTGATATTCACGGTCACTTTGACGGCCTTCAGCGACTGTGGGATGCGATCGCCCCAGAACCCGACGATCAAATCTACTGCGTAGGCGATTTAATCGATCGCGGCCCCAAGAGTGCTGACGTGGTCGATTTTATTCGTAAAAATGCAACGGGCTGCGTGCGCGGCAACCACGAGCAGCTCATTCTCGACAGCTTTGTCGACGGCAAAATCAACCCACCTACCCTCCAGGGCTGGATTTTTAGCGGCGGTCAGGCCACCTTGAGCAGCTACCACGGCTCCACCGCCACCCTCGAAGACCACCTCGACTGGCTGCGGCAGCTACCCCTCTACATCGACTTGGGCGATCTGTGGCTGGTGCATGCCGGGGTCAACCCCATGCTGCCCGTGGCCGAGCAAAGCAGCTACGAAATGTGCTGGATTCGCGAAACTTTTCACAGCAGCCTGACGCCCTTTTTCTCTGACAAGCTGATCATCACCGGTCACACCATCACCTTCACCTTTCCGGGGGTTGACCCTGGCCAAATCGTCGCCGGGCGCGGCTGGCTCGATATCGACACCGGGGTCTACCATCCCCGCAGCGGCTGGCTCACCGCTCTCGACTGGGACAACCAAATCGTTTACCAAGTGAATGTGTTTGAACCCATCGAGCGGGTGCGATCTTGCGCTGAGGCCATTACCTACCTCGACCCCACGCTGATCAAAAAGCGTCCCCGCGACTTGCTCAGCCACACCCACTAAGGGAAGCGCCGAAAAATGAGGGTTGGAAAAGATGGTTGGTTAACGCCAAAATTCCTTAGTGAGCAGTGCTAGTAGCTCTTTGCTGAAGGGGTAACCGGCGGGCAAGTCGCTGTCGGCATAGGCCGCGATCGCTTCTGTCAGGGCATCCTGATACACCTCATCTAGCACCCCCTGAAAGTAGGTTTTGAGGCTGGGAGATGGCTTTATCAGCCGTTTGAGAGCATTCCGCTGCTCCACAATAGTGAGCTGCCAGTCTCGATAGTCGTCGGGGAGATTGACATAGCCACGTTTGAGCAAGTGAACGAGCAAAACACTTAGACGACTTTCTAATTCTCGTCTGGCCGATTTACCCAAGTCTTCAATCTCCTCGATCAACCCGTTCCAGTCGAGCTGATCGATATCTCTACGCTTTAGGCCATCAACCGTGGCCTCAACCCAGCAGACAAAATCCTCATCGTAAAGCTGGTGCAGCGGCGTTTGGAGCCGAAGATTGGCCATAGCACCCAGGCATGGGAGAACTACCCTCTAGTGTAAGCCACGTATTTCCCTCTTAGCCCCAGCCCTTCGTCTGTTCTACGGCCTTGGCCCACTGGCCGAAGTTGGCCTGGGCTTCGGCTTGGCCTGCTCCCGGCTCGAATACACGGTCGATGGGACGGCTCTCTACCAGGGCGCGATAATCATCCCAAAAACCCACGGCTAGGCCCGCCGCAAAGGCCGCCCCCTGAGCGGTGACGTCGAGCACCTGGGGCCGCTCGACCGGTATGCCCAGCACGTCAGCCTGGAACTGCATGAGAAAGTCGTTGTTGCAGGCTCCGCCGTCAACCTTGAGCCGACGAATAGGGGTGCCGGCATCCTGATTGACGGCATCGACCACTTCTTTGACCTCGTAGGCGATCGCCTCCAGCACGGCCCGCACCAAATGCTCGCGTTGGGTGCCCCGGGTGAGGCCAAAAAAGGCTCCTCGGGCATTCATATCCCAGTGGGGTGCGCCGAGGCCGCTAAGGGCAGGCACAAAATAGACGCCGTTGTTGTCGGTGGCCTTTTGGGCCAAAATTTCGGTCTCGCTGGCGCTAGAGATCACCTGGAGCCCGTCGCGCAGCCATTGAATGCAGGCTCCGGCGGTAAACATGCTGCCCTCAATCGCATAGCCAATGTGGGGCTGTTTGGGGTTTTCGGTGGCCTCAGACCAGGCCACGGTAGAGAGCAGCTGATGCTGCGATCGCACTACCTTATCCCCTGTGTGCGACACCAGAAAGGCCCCCGTGCCATAGGTGCACTTGAGCAAACCGGGGCGATCGCAGCCGTGGCCGTAGAGCGCTGCCTGCTGGTCACCAAAGATCGCCGCGATGGGAATTTCGACCCCTAGGATTGA
Source organism: Pseudanabaena sp. PCC 9330 (assembly GCF_055795045.1). Lineage (NCBI taxonomy): Bacteria > Bacillati > Cyanobacteriota > Cyanophyceae > Pseudanabaenales > Pseudanabaenaceae > Pseudanabaena > Pseudanabaena sp. PCC 9330. Next base: position 35,493 of record NZ_JAYFES010000107.1, read on the forward strand.
CCGATCAGTGTGGCCAAACACCCCGACGCTGGGCTTGATCCCAGGCATCATATGGGGCGGAATGCCGAAGAGGTCCAGCAACGTGTCATCCCACTGGCCGCTAGAGATATTCAGCAGCATGGTGCGGCTGGCGTTGCTGTGGTCGGTGGCGTGCACCTGCCGACCAGTCAGGTTCCACAACACCCAGCTATCGATAGTGCCTGCTAATATCTGGTCAAAGTCTACCGGCGGATCGGTCTCTTTTTTGGCCTGTTCTAGCAGCCAGGCCAGCTTGGTAGCCGAAAAGTAAGCATCGAGTACGAGGCCGGTGCGATCGTAGATCTCCTCTGCTTTGCCTGCCTCCCGTAGAGCGTTGCACAGAGGCGCGGTGCGGCGGTCTTGCCAGACGATCGCATTGGAGAGGGGCCGCCCAGTACTGCTATCCCACAGTAAACAGGTTTCGCGCTGTACCGTCAGGCCAATGGCGGCAATGTCAGTGGGCTTTAGCCCCGCCTTAGAGATGGCCGACCCCATGGCCCACTCAATCTCCTCCCAAATCTCACGGGCGTTGTGCTCAACCCAGCCCGGCTGGGGATAGTACTGGGTCAACTCGCGGTAAGCCTGTCCGGCGATCGCCCCTTCGCGATCGAAGATAATCGCCCGGTTGCCCGTGGTGCCCAGATCAAGCGCCATGATGTAGTTAGCAGTCATCATAATCTATGGGTTTGCAGCGCCCAAAGCGTAGCAAATTATGCCAAACGCCGCCCCACCCCCAGGAGAGATTCTACTCATCGAGAACGCTCGACATAGACAATATGGGTTCCTCTGGCGGCTGCGATCCAGTTCTATCTTCTGCCTGCCTCAATCAGAGCAACAGCTGAATCTACAAACAGTTTCCGTTCTCAAATAGGCACTGGTCTCTAATACCCAATCCGAGTCCCACAACCCCGATTCCCAGAAGACCAAACCGTAGGGGCAAACGGTGGTTTACCCTACTGAATCGGGGGTAGCCAAGAAGGATTTAGTATAAAAGTATGATCTTTGATTTTTCGTTGCTGAGCATCCTGGTGCAGCAGGCCTTCTCAAAGGCGTTTTACTTCAGTGGGCTATTGCCGTACCGCATGCCATTTCCCACCTTGCACTTAGTTTGAAGGCATACCAATTTGGAGCTGTATAAATCAGACTGAATACCAGGTAGGAGCCTCTTATAGCATCCCCCGTCGGCCATTGGGCATCACTGTTGACCAGTTGGTGCGGGCTGCAGCTAGCTGCTGATCAGAGACCAATGCCCCGGTCAGGTCTGCACCGCAGAGGTTGGCCTCTCTCAGGTTGGCGTTAGAAAGGGAGGCATGAGCTAAGTTAGCCCCGCGCAGATCGGCCCCCTCCAGGTTAGCGTAGTGAAAATAGGCTTTGACCAGTTTGGCATTGCGCAGGCAGGCGCGGCTGAGGTTGGCACGGCCAAAATTGGCGTTGCTCAGATCAGCGCCCTGGAGGTTGGCACCGGGCAGTTTTGACTGGTTGAAGTTGGCCTCTGTCAACAGCGTGCGCTGGAGGTCGAGGTTTTTGAAAGTTTGCAGCGAAAAATCGCGGCGGCCTTTGGTGTATTTTTGCTTGACATCCTCTGAAGACAGCGTGTTTGCCGCTGCCGCGCTCTTGGGCTTGACACCAGATGCTCCATTGTGGGATGGCCCCAGGGGAGCACCATTGCTGCTGGAGTGCGATCGCTCTCGCCGAGCCCGAATCGCCGCCGCCATGCGAGCGGTGGGCGATCCACCAGAGTGAGGGTCATAGCTCTGGGCTCGCCCGTTGGCTGAGCCATGGCTATGGCTAAAGCCGTTGGTGTTGCTGGGTGGGGTAGGAAAGGCCATATTTTGAGCCAGACTTTCCATGTAGGGCTCTAGGTCTAAATCTCGTAAAATTGCCTCCACTGACTGGTAGCGGTGCTTCACCGATATTTCGAGCATTTTTTGCAGCACCTTAGCGAAGTGGTCGCTGATATGCACGTGCTCGCGCCACAGCAGCTCGCCAGTGTGAGGGTCATAGTTGAGATCTTTGGGAGCCTTACCCGATAGCAAGTACACGCAGGTGACCCCCAGGGCATAGAGGTCGCTGGCGTAGACCGGGCGCATGGCCATTTGTTCTGGCGGAGCGTAGCCGGGGGTGCCAATGGCGTAGGCCGTCAGGGCCGTCTGGTCAGAGTTGGCCGCCTGGGTTGGGTTGACCTTGTCTTTGACGGCGCCAAAGTCGATCAAGACCAGTTTTTTGTCCTGGTCACGGCGAATGATATTGGCAGGCTTGATGTCGCGGTGAATGACGTGGTTGTCGTGGACGTACTGCACCATCGACAAAATTTCGCAGAGAAACTGTTTGACCCCAGCTTCGGTAAACGGCCCACCCCGCTTCACCTCCTGCTGAAGGGTGAGGCCATTGATAAACTCCTGCACCAGGAAAAACTCCTGGCCGCTCTCAAAGTAGTCGAGCAGGCGGGGCAGTTGTGGGTGGTTGCCAATCATGCCCAAAATTTTGGCCTCTCGCTTAAAGAGGTCGCGGGCCATATCGAGCACGTGGGGAGCCTCGGCGGAGGGGCGCAGCTGCTTGATCACACAGGGAGGCTTGCCCGGCAACAGCTCGTCACGGGCCAGAAAGGTAGCCCCAAACCCACCTCGCCCCAGGGCGCGAATCATTCGATAACGGCCCCGCAGCACTAGCTCTGCCCCACAGTTCTGGCAATGGCTGACGGTGGGAGGGTTTTTGGGCTTTGAACAATCGGGATTGATGCAGTAGCTCATGCGGCCCAGGGTGGTGGGTATTTAGACGTAGCCAAGGAGCACCGTCTGAGGGTTAACTGACCAGCAGCAGAGGGCAGTATTTCGGAGTGCGACAACGCCCCTAGGGCAAGAGGTGTAGGGCTAGTTCCGACCGTACTGCCACATTACTCTAATTATTCCCTGTTTCAGAGAGGGGTAATAGCATCCACCCCAGGGATATACACTTTTGGGCGAAATCTAAGGGAAATGTAAAAAGTCAATGAACCCTGAGATGCCTAGTCTCGCCCCTGGTTTAGAGGCAGCCCCTGATGCCCTCTTGGGTAGATGTAATGCCCACGGGGTAGAATGTTTGGGCATTGCACTACAGCATTTTTTTAGCGGTTAAGACAGCTCCACCATGCGCATATCTTTAAATTGGCTCAACGAGTACGTCAATGTTCAGCTGTCTGCTGAGGCGCTAGCCGAGGCCCTGACCATGGCGGGGTTTGAGGTTGAAGACATTGAAGATAGACGCACCTGGGCCGATGGGGTAGTGGTGGGTCGAGTAGTAGAGCGTGCCCCACACCCTGATGCCGACAAGCTCAGCGTATGTGTGGTCGATATCGGGCAGGCCGATAGGTCAACTATAGTCTGTGGCGCGGCCAATGTGCGGGCCGACATCTATGTGGCGGTGGCTACGGTAGACACTTACCTGCCGGTGGTTGATCTGACAATCAAACCTCGAAAATTGCGGGGTGTGCCCTCAGCAGGAATGATCTGCTCGCTCTCGGAACTGGGGCTAGCCAAAGAGTCTGAAGGCATTCATATCTTTGAGGCCGAGTCTCTGGAGCTGGGGCAGGATGTGCGCCCGCTGCTGGGTCTCGACGACGTAATTTTAGATGTCACCTCTACCGCCAACCGGGCCGACGCCCTGAGCATGGTGGGTATTGCCCGGGAGGTGGCGGCGATTACGGGGGCCACTCTGCACCTGCCGGTTACGCAGGCACCAACAATACTGACTAGTTCGGCGGCTCCGGCCATTGACCTGCCCGACGAAAAAGCCTGCCCGATCTATATCGGCACGGTGCTAGAAACGATTGCGTTAGGCCCTTCGCCCCAGTGGTTGCAACAGCGGCTGTTAGCGGCGGGTACCCGTCCTATTAATAATGTGGTCGATATCACCAACTACGTGCTGCTGGAGTGGGGGCAGCCGCTGCACGCCTTCGATCGCGATCGCCTGTTAACTACGGGCGACAGCCTGGCTCTGGGGGTACGCTTTGCCCAGCCAGGTGAAACCTTGGTGACGCTAGATAGCCAAAAGCGATCGCTCACCGCAGAGACCCTGGTGATTACCACCAATAACCAGCCCGTGGCCCTGGCCGGGGTGATGGGTGGCGAAGCCACCGAAGTTTACGACGGCACCGTGGCGGTGCTGCTGGAAGCGGCGTTCTTTGATGCAGCGGCAATTCGCAAGTCGGCTCGCAGTCAGGGGTTGCGCACCGAGGCCTCGGCCCGCTACGAGCGCGGGGTGAACCCGGCGGAGCTGAAGCTGGCCTGCGATCGCGCCCTCCAGCTGCTGCAAGAGCTGGCCGGAGCCACCGTCATGGCCCAGACCACCGGCACAACGACGCTTGGGGCCGCCATCCCCGAGCGGGTGATTTCTCTGCGGCTGAGCCGGGTGGCCCAACTGCTGGGTAAAGTTATTAATCTGGGCGACCAGCCCCAAGTTCTGCCGCCGGAGACCATTCAAACGCTGCTAGAGACCCTGGGCTGCCAGGTAGCCCCCGCGCCCGAGGCGGGCGTATGGGCGGTGACGGTGCCCCCCTACCGCTACCGCGACCTAGAGCGCGAGGTCGATTTAATTGAAGAAGTGGCCCGCCTCTACGGCTACAACCACTTTGCCGATACTCTGCCTCAGAAAGCGATCGGCGGGTTTTTATCGGTGGAGTTCGCACTGCGCCGCCGCCTGAGGGAGACATTTCGCGCTGCTGGGCTAACCGAGCTGCTCCACTACTCGCTGACCAAGCCGATTAGCGATCGCCAGGTCACCCTGGCCAACCCCCTCTTTCCTGAATATTCGGCTCTGCGGCAAGATCTAGTAGACGGGCTGATCGACGCCTACGAATTTAACCTCAACCAGGGCAACGGCCCCCTCAACGGCTTTGAGATTGGCCATATTTTTTGGCAAGACGAAGGCGGCATTCACGAGGCCGAGGCGGTGGGCGGCATTGTGGGCGGCGATGGGCGATCGAGCCAGTGGGTGACCAGTGGTCAAGATCAGCCTCTCACCTGGTACGAGGCCAAGGGCATTCTCGACGGTGTGTTTCAACGCCTGGGCCTGACGGTAGACTACCGTGCCGACAGCACCGACCCGCGCTTTCACCCCGGTCGCACCGCCTCTCTGTGGGTGCGGGGGCGGCTAGAGCTGGGTCGCTTTGGCCAGCTACACCCCCAACTGCGCCAGCAGCGCCAGCTGCCCGCCGAGGTGTACGTGTTTCAGCTCAACTGGTCGGCCCTGGAGACCTGTCTGGTGCCGGTGCTGCAAAAGTCGGTGAAGTTTGGCGCCTACTCGACCTTCCCGGCCAGCGATCGCGACCTGGCCTTTTACGCTCCCCTAGAGGTTACCGTTGCTGATCTGACCACTGCCATGACCAAAGCTGGAGGCAAACTGCTGGAATCAGTGGCGCTATTTGACGAGTATCGGGGCGAAAGCGTGCCCCAAGGCCAGCGCAGTCTCGCCTTTCGCCTGGTGTACCGATCCCCCGACCAGACCCTCACCGACGACACCGTAGACCCGGTGCACAAAAAGGTGCGGGCGGCTTTAGAGAAACAGTTTGGCGTGACGTTGCGCAGCTAACCTCACGCATTGGGCTGCGGCCCATACAAACCCTGCTCGCCTACCCCCGATTCAGTCGGGTCAACAGCGGCTCGCCCCCACAGGTTGGCCGATTGGGAATCGGGGGATGATGGAATTCGGATTCGGGATCAGACAGTCGGGGTTAGAGCTTGTAGCCAATTTGGCGCAGCAATCCTTGACGGGTTTTGACATCCTCGGCAGTTTCTACGCCCTTGGGCGAAAAGCCATCAACTACGCCTAAAATGCCTCGCCCCTGGGCTGTTTCTGCCACAATCACCTCTACTGGGTTGGCCGTGGCGCAGTAGAGGTGACAAACCTCAGGGCATTGCTTAATGGCGTTGAGGAAGTTAATGGGGAATGCCTCTTTTAGCACAATGATGAAACTGTGCCCGGCGGCAAGCGCCTGGGCGTTTTGGACAGCAGCCTGCTGTAAAGTTGCATCATTGCCGGCGGTACGAATAAGGCAGGGGCCAGAGGCTTCGCAAAAGGCAATGCCAAACTTAACCTGGGCCGAGGTACCCACCATAATTTCGTAGAGATCTTCGATGGTTTTGATGAAATGGGTTTGGCCCAAAATCAGGTTGCTATCCTCCGGCAGAGCCAGGGCCACGGACTTGAGTTCCATACGTTGCCTCCGTTCTGATTTAGACCGCTTAGCGCACTCGGGCAGCACGTTCAGCCAGCATAGATCTATTGTCAGAGGTGTCTTGGGGAATCACTCAATCACTACACATTTCCATAGGCTCAAACATCGCTCAGCAGTGGCCCTAGCCTTGTTAGGTATGCGATCGACGCCAAGAGTCTAAAAGCTTTGTCGCTCGACTCTTGGCGTCGATCGTGTTGTTTCGTAGGCTCACCTTGACAGGGGCAGTCCTCGCTTCTTCGACATAGTCAACGGAAGCGAGAGTGGGTGGGGATCCTCAACTATTCTCAGCCTCCGCAGCCACCGGCTGAATTGTGTGTCGCTGCCACAGCCGATAGCCGCCGTAGCCTGCCGCCGCCAGCAGCGCCCAGTAGGGGCTAAAGGCCAGCAGCCACAGGCCCAGCTTGAGCCCGCTCACGGTAAACATTTTCACCGATTGAGTGGCCGAGTCCCAGGTGTTGCCCAAGGTTTCACCCACCGGGCGGAGGGGGGGCACCTGGGTGACGGGGCTTTGCAGGGTTAGGTAAATCTGTGAAAAGGCCACCTGCCGTTTGAGGTTTTGCTGCTGGGCAGCCATGCGCTCGATATTCTCTCTCACGGTGCTAAGTTCACGGGCCACTTCCAGCACATGAGAGATTTCACCCGATCGCTCCATAATTTGCAGTAGCGCTACCTCCGACTGGCGCAGGTTCTTGAGCCGGGCGTCGAGATCCACCAGCTGGCTCGACACATCTTCGGCGGTGAGCGACTGCTGCTGCACGGTGCCTAGAGAACGCAGGGAATTTAAGACACTATCTAGCTCAGCCTGGGGCACCCGCAGCGTCAGTGATACCTGCTGGCTATAGCCTTCGGGCGATCGCTGGTCTTGCAGGCTGAGCAGATCTCCCTGGGACTGTTGTAGCAGGGTTTGCACCTGGGCGATCGCCCCGTCGATGTCGGTCAGCACCAGGGTCAGGCTGGCCTGCTTAACCAGCTGGGGGGTGGGCTGGCCAATGTCGCTTGGAATAGGCTCTGTGCTGGCCGCCCGCTCCAGATCGGGGGCTGCCAACTCTGCGGCGGGAGCTATGGCCTGGTTTTGGTCGTAGTCTAGATCGCCCAGGGCTACCCCTGCGCTGGAGGTGGCCGTCTCTTGCTTAGAGGCCAGGTGGGGAGCCGCTGCACAGCCGCCGACTAGAAGTAAACTCAGGGCGATCGCCTGGATCGGTAAGCGGCGATCGCGCCCAAAGAAAACGTTAGAAGGGGTCATGGTGGTGCCTAGCTAAACTCAGATGGCTTCACTATGGCTCAACCCATTGCCCCCCCGGCCGACGTTACCAATATTGCAACCGGTATCTGTCGCGATGGCTAACGCTACACCGCCATTCCCACCGGGCAAGCGACATTTGTGCCCCCCAGGCCACAGTACCCGCCCGGATTTTTAGCCAAATACTGCTGATGGTAGGCCTCGGCGTAGTAAAACTCTGGGGCCGCTAAAATCTCAGTCGTAATGGTGCCGTAGCCAGCAGCGCTCAATGCCTTTTGGTAGGCCGCTTGCGAGGCCTCGGCGAGCTGTCGCTGGGTGTCGGAGTAGGTGTAGATACCTGAGCGATACTGGGTGCCCACATCGTTGCCCTGGCGCATGCCCTGGGTGGGGTTGTGATTTTCCCAAAAGGTCTTCAGAATTTGCTCATAGCTCACCACCGCTGGGTCAAACACTACGAGCACTACCTCGTTATGCCCCGTTAGCCCCGAGCAAACCTCCTGGTAGGTGGGGTTTGGGGTCAACCCGGCAGCATAGCCAACGGCGGTAGAGTAGACCCCTTCTAGCTGCCAAAACTTGCGCTCGGCCCCCCAAAAACAGCCCATACCCACCAGCGCAAGCTCCATGCCTGCCGGGAAGGGAGGTACCAGGGGGTTGCCGTTGACGTAGTGCTTGTCGGGCACGGCCATCGTCGCGGCCCTGCCGGGCAATGCATCGCCAGGAGCGGGCATTTCAGACTTTTTGCCTTTGCCTAAACCAAAGAAAACCATGGGAATATTTGCAGATTGTGTGGGTGAGATAGTTTAACTATAGCGTCAACGCTAAGGGGGATTCTGAGAGCAAGGTGAGGGGCGATCGCCACCGGGCTAGCAGGGGCAGGGGCGATCGCCCTCTCGCTCTATTTGGCACTCAAACCAACGACAGCTCGGGTTTTTGGCCAGGCTGCACCAGGCTGGGGCGCTCTGAGGCGGGCTTGGTGATAAATTCCACCACTTTGCCTAGCTCCTTAAACATCTTGCCCTCAAGGTCGCGGCGGTAGGCGTCTACTACCGCAGTGGCGCGAAAGTAGTGGAGGGCATCGGTAAGATAGCGGACGTGGCGTTCTTCATCCTTGAGCACCGACTCGAGAGCGGCTCGGGTCGTGGTGAGGTGGTCGGGCAGGGCTTTGAGCATGCAGCGAAATCCGCGCACGCCCATTTCTTCAGCTAGCAGCACGCTGGCCAGTAAATTGGGCAGCGGTGCCGTGGCCAGATCATCCACCTGGTGGTAGCGGCGCATAGAGGCTTCCCCCACGCTCGACAGCGACTGCCGGGCGGCCTCGCTGTCGAGATCGATAAAATAGCCTTCGCGCTCAACCGCCTTGGTGAAAATCTGGGCGTGGCGGATCTCATCGTTGATGTGGCGCTGCATTTGCTCGTCGAGCCAGAGAGGAATCTCAGCGGCCTTGACCTGGCGAATATGGGCGACGGTACGACTGCCCTCTGCCTCCTGAAGGGCCAGAGAGGCCAACAGGTGAGGTCGCCGCTGGGGGTTGGCGGTGCTCTGGCTGTAATAGATAGCGCCAAAGCCGACAAACAGATAGTGCTGGAGCATGGGGAGAGGGGAGAGAGAGCGTAGAATCTCCTAGCTATTGTAGAAACTTCTACCTGGCTGTGCCGCCTAGCCACAGCGACAAACTAAACCGCAGCAACCTGAGTCGCCACGGCTAAACATCACGAGAAAACGTTTCTCACTGTAATGAGCTTTGCGCACCTGCCAGACCGGTCAGGGAGACAGCTCGTCAGAGCCCTAGGCCAAGTCATCCTCATCTTCGGCAGCAGGAAGTATGGTCGCCGTTGGAGCTAGCGGTTCAGTGGGTATGGGCGGCTCAACTGGAGCGGGTGGCCCACTTGGGGACGGCGGCTCAACTGCGGTTGGAGCGGGAGGTGTGGCCGGTGTAGGCGGCGTGACGGGCTCTGGTTCTGGAAGGCCAAGCTGCTGCCGCGCCTGGTTTAGCAGGTAAGTCGTGCCCGATTTGACGGTGTCGAGTAGCGCCTCGCCCGTAGAGGCGATCGACTGCGGCTCTACATCAGAGCCTTTTTCGCTGAGGCCGCTGTACCAGGAGCGGGCACTGCTGCCGAGCCCAACAGAGGTGCGGTAAAACCACTCGCCACCCACAAAGGTGAGGCAAATCACCAGCCACAGCAAAATGCCGATCTCCCGCAAAATATCCCAGGTGCGGGTGAGGGTTTTGGTATAAATTTCGCCGGTGTCGCCAGCAAACAGCAACTGGCTGACAATATTGGCCTGTTCTTTAATCTTGTCCATAGGTGTCAACTCTTCTAATGGCTGGGCATAGGGATGGCGTGACGGCCTTGCTATTAGATCATAGATGCAGGGGCTATGGGTCGGCTTAGGCAGGGTTGAGCCTAGAGTGAGGCCGCTATCCGGCCTCGCTCCAGATCTTTTTGAGTACCTGATCGGGAGCAATGTCGGCTAGGGAACCGCTGGCTGAGGTCAGCGATACCAATCGATCGGCCCCTTCAACGGTGGGCAATAGGGCGCTACTGCCAGCGAATAAGCCCAGGGTATAGACTTTTAGGGCGATCGCCAGGCTGAGCGGGTAACCCTCAACTGCCACCAGCAGGTTGGCCGCCGCGATCAGAGCAGCCGTCTGACCTGGGGTCTCGGGCCGAAGAATTTGGATATTGGGAAGGGCGCTGGCGATCGCCGCCGTCTGGGGAGCCTCATCGTCGGTCTGAAGCAGGGCCAGGGGCAGGTCGGGCTGCCGCTGCTGAAAGTCTTTGAGAATGGCGATCCAGCTTTCGGTGGGATAGGTCGCACCGCTGGGGGTGGGGCCGGGGTATATCAGCACATAGCCACTCACCAGCCCTACCCCCTGGCGCAGGGTATCGACGGCGGCTAGATCTTTGCGCGGCACGCTGACGGTAAGGGCCGGGAGACTGCCGGTGACGTTGATGAGCTGGAGCAGTTCGCCGTGGTGGGCTGACTCAGCGGTGCGGGGCACCGTGGCGGTCAGCAACAGGTTGTTGGCCGACCCGCCGTAGCCCAGACGGGTGGGCACACCGCTCAGCCACAGCAGCAGAGCGATCGACCAAGAGTCGGTCAGGGTCAGGGCGACATCAAACTCGCGATCGCGCACGATACCCAGCAGATTAGCCCAGTCAGCGGGGCTATTGGCAGCCTCAAAGTTGTAGGGCACCACCTCGGCCACCCCCTTTGAGAGCTGGTAGATGGCCGTGGCGCTGGGTGCCGCGACCACAGATACCTCAGCGTTTTCAAAGCTATCTTTGATCTGATTAATGATCGGAAAGAAGCTCAGCTGAGTCTCCGTTTCCCCTGGAACAAGAGCCAGTACCCGCATATGTCACGTCCATGCCTGTTCGGAAGTATTGTAGTGGAACCTGACCAAGGTTTAGGGGCTATCTGGCTTACAAAATAAATTAAATTTCCCCAAACGGGGATGAGATTGCCCCGATTCTCCCGCCCTATGCCCAGTCCAGCTCAGAATCTGGGGTTTTCCCACAGTCAGAGCTCCGTGTCTGGACTGGGACAAGGCTTATTACGGTTTTGCCTGTGTCTACTTCCCCTGTTCATCTGCTCATTCCCGCCGCTGGCAGCGGTCGCCGCATGGGTGCCGACCGCAACAAAGTTCTGCTTGACCTGCTGGGGCAACCAGTCCTCGCCTGGACGCTGCAAGCCGCCGCCCAGGCCGACTCTGTGAGCTGGATTGGGCTGGTAGGCCAGGAGAGCGATCGCCCCGACCTAGAGGCGATCGTGGCTGGGCTACAGCTGTCTAAGCCGGTAGACTTTATCCTGGGCGGCAGCAGCCGGCAGGAGTCGGTCTATAACGGGCTGCAAGCTCTGCCCGCCGAGGCCACCCGCGTGCTAATTCACGATGGGGCGCGCTGCCTGGCCACCTCAGCGCTATTTGACCGCTGTGCCGCCGCCCTCGACCATAGCCCAGGGCTGATTGCGGCGGTGCCGGTCAAAGACACGATCAAACAAGTAGACGCTCACCAACGGGTCATCGCCACCCCCAACCGAGACCACCTGTGGGCGGCCCAAACCCCCCAGGGCTTTGATGTGGCGCTGCTCAAGCAGGCTCACCACCAGGGACGGCAGCAGGGCTGGAGCGTCACCGACGATGCCGCTCTGTTTGAGCAGTGTGGACTGCCGGTGCAGGTGGTGCCCGGCGAGGAAACCAATCTCAAGGTCACTACGCCAGTCGATTTGGCGATCGCAGCTTTCATACTAAAACAGCGCCTGGGGTAACCCCCAGACGCTGCTAAATCCTGCATCAACGGTTGACCTAGAGGTCGCCGCCGCGCAAAAACAGCAGAAATACGATCACGGGGCCAGCGATGACAATCATGCCTAGCATGGTCAGCTGGGCGATCAGTTCAAAGTTAATATTGCTCAAAAAACCGCTTAGAAAGCTCATGAACCCTCCCAACACAAGGCGACTGGACTAAAATGAAACTCGCTTTCAGCGCTCATTTTACCCGCTAATGCGGCATCCATTTTAGATAACTTAACAAAATTCTAAGGCAGCCCTGCGCTTCCAACCCGCTCTCTCCACCGTGCTAGGCCTAAGCAGGCCAAAGGAAATTCTATGGCCACCTGGCAATGCGTCAAGTCGTGCGGAGCCTGCTGCTTTTTAGCTCCTGACGAGCGGCCTGACCTAGCGTCATACCTCACTCCAGAGCAGCTGGCGCTCTACCTCTCTATGGTGGGCGAAAACGGCTGGTGCATTCACTACGATGCGGGCGATCGCCTCTGTACGATCTACCCCGATCGCCCCAGCTTTTGTCGGGTCACCTTTGACACTTTTGAGACCATGTTCGGCATTGACCCCGATGGGCTCGACGACTTTGCTATCGACTGTTGCCAAGAGCACATTGCCGATATCTACGGCGAAGAGAGCATCGAGATGGAACGGTTTAATGAGGCGGTAGGGGTGGATGAGTAGGGGCGGTGCTGATGGGCCTGTTCACCATTGGGGGTAGATGGGTCGGTTTGTACAAAGCCAGCGGTAGGGCCTGGGGTTGCGATCGCCGCTATACTCCCAGATAATGAAAGCATTATGAAATAGCGTTTAGCCTGTCTATCCTACTGTGTCTATCTCTAGCCCAGTCCCTAAACCGCCAATCAGCACTACACCTGCGGCCTTGCCACCCGTCAGTCGGTCAGCTTTCTGGCGGGTGTTTGGTTCCACTTTTATCACTATTTTTTTGGCCGAGCTGGGCGACAAAACCCAGGTCACTACGCTCTTGATGAGTGCTCAATCCCAAGCACCATGGATCGTATTTCTCGGGGCCGGTACCGCCTTGGTCTCCACCAGCCTGATTGGCGTATTGCTAGGACAGTGGCTGGCCCGGCGTGTCGCCCCCACTACCCTCGACACCGCCGCTGGGGCCATGCTGCTTGGCATCACCGTCTGCCTCCTCTGGGATATTGCCCATTTGTAATCGGGGCGGTCACGGGGGTGCCGCCCTACATTTCATCCACCCCCTACCCATTTACCCTCTACCCCCGACCCATCCATGGACTGGAACCTGCTTGCCCTGAGCTTTACCGCTGTGTTTATCTCCGAACTAGGCGATAAGAGTCAGCTAGCGGCGATCGCCCTCGGAGGCAGCTCTAGCTCACCCCGCGCGGTTTTCTTCGGCACCGCCGCCGCCCTACTGTTGGCCAGTCTGCTGGGAGTCATCATTGGCGAAGGCACCGCCCAAATCTTGCCGGAGCGGTTAGTCAAAGCAGTGGCTGCCGTGGGTTTTGCCCTGCTGGCCGTGCGGTTGCTTTGGTCTGGGGAGAGCGGTGAGTAGCCCCTCTAGAACTTGATGTGGTCAATCACATCCCGCAGGGTTTGGGCCGAGTGCCGCAGCAATTCTTTCTCCCGCCCACTCAGGGTGAAGTTAAGCCGCCGGGTTACCCCCATGCGCCCCACTACAGCAGGCACGCTCAGGCACACATCCCTGACGCCAAAGATCTCATCTAAAATGCAGCTCACCGACAGCACCCGGTTTTGATCGCGAATGATCGATTGCACAATTTGAGTCACCGCTAGCCCCACCGCAAAATTGGTGTACCCTTTGCGGTTAATAATTTCGTAGGCAGCATTTTTAGTCTGCTGAAAAATATCGTCCATAATCTGGCGATCGCCCTCTGGCATGCCCTCGGTGTAGAGGTAGGTGCCGCCCACGTTAGCCTGGCTCCAAAAGGGCACCTCGCTGTCACCATGCTCGCCAATGATGTAGGCGTGCAGACTGCGGGCATCAATGCCCATACGGCGCGACAGCAGATATCGAAATCGGCCAGTATCCAGCACCGTACCCGATCCCAGCACCCTGGCCTTAGGCAATCCCGACAGCTTCCAGGCGGCATAGGTGAGCACATCGACTGGGTTTGACACCAGCAGCAAAATCGCATCGGGGCAGTGGGTGACAATATCGGGAATCAGCTTTTTGAGCAGCTCCACATTCTTTTGCACCAGGTCGAGCCGCGTTTCGCCCTCCTTTTGGGCCGCCCCAGCGGTAATGATCACCACATCAGCCCCGGCAGCATCGGCCATGGTTCCGGCCTTAATCGTGGTGGGCTGCACAAAGGACATGCCCTGCTCTAGATCCATCACCTCACCGATCAATCTCTCCTGATTGATGTCGACCAACACCATCTCATCTAGCACGTTCTGAATCATCATCGAATAGGCGCAGGCCAGGCCCACCTGCCCTGCCCCCACAATCACCCCCTTGAGGGGCCGCAGGGGGTCAACATGCAGATCGGGCAGAGGATTGGCAGTAAAGAGGCTATCAAACATAGGACATTCTGACTTGAAGGGCCAACGGTTTCTATAAAACCATGACACCGTTTGGTTGTCCTGTAGTTTTGATGTCTTGGGGCGCCCTCGGCAGCGGTTATGGATCAGCGATCGGTTCAGTGACAGAGTCAGGAGCGGCCATCATCTGACGACTGGCCACCAGGGTCTCAAGGCTTGTCTTAATATCTCTAGTCAATCTTTGGGCCGCCGCCTTGAGCGTTTCGGGAGAGTCTTCTCCTTGACGATAGGGAGCCACCGCTAGCGGTTCACCAATGCGAATCTGGACTGGGCAGCGCCAGCTCGGATAGGCCTGCCCGTAGTAAATATCCACGGGTAGCACCTGCACCCCTAGCCCTGGTTGGGCCACCTCGGCCTGTACCGCCAGCCGCGCCAGCCCCGGTTTGAGCCCATGCACCCGGTCAGCTCGGCGAATGCCCCCTTCCGGGTAGATCACTAGCATCTCGCCCGCCAGTAGCAGGTCAATCCCGTGGCGCAGGCTGGCCACCGTGGGGCGCTTCACATTGACCGCAAACCCCCCCAACCGCCGAATAAACCAGCCCTGAAGCCCCTTGACCTCATCGGCGGTGACCATAAAGCGCAGGTCTCGCCCCGTAACCAATCGCCCGGTGGCATAGGGTAGCAAAATCGAGTCCCACCGGGCTCGGTGGGTGGGGGCCAAAATGACAGGGCCGCCAGTGGGCAGATGATCTTGGCCGACAATAGTGATGGGGCCAAAGTAGGCGGGCACCACCACCCGTCGCCCTAGGAAGTAGGCCAGGGGTGTCAGCACCGGCGAACAGTGAGACTGAGCCGGGGGTGGTTCCCCGACTTTTAGCAGCTTGGTAGACGATTCAGGAAGCTCAGGAAATTTCATTGCAAGGCGTAGTTGAGGAGCCATGACCGCAAAACTCTAAATGCCAAAACCAGGCCCACCTAAGTATGCCCGCCCATTGCCCTAGGGTTTGATACCGCTGGAACAATTGCTGGCTTGACCTGGTCTATGCCATCACCCTATCGCTGCAACATGCTCTCCAGATTTAGTCCGGGACAGTTCCAGCGGTGTCATGGGGTGTGGCTTGACGGCGCTTCTGTTCACGGCGGCGCTGAAACCACTGCTGGAGCTGCTGGCGGCAGGGTTCGGTTAATACCCCCTCTACTACGGTCAGGCGGTGGTTTGAGGCCGGGCCATCGGGCAGGTTGAGCACCGATCGCACCGCTCCCGACTTTGGGTCAGGAGCACCGTACACCAGCAGCCCCAGCCGACTGAGCACAATTGCCCCAGCACACATAGGGCAGGGCTCTAGGGTGACGTAGAGGGTACAGTCATTAAGATGCCAGTTGCCCAACTGGCGGGCCGCCTCTCGCAGGGCCAACACCTCGGCGTGGGCAGTGGGGTCTTGGTTTTGCTCGCGTTGGTTGCCCGCCTCGGCCAGTACCCGGTTGTCAGGACCGACCACCACCGCGCCAACCGGGACATCGCCCGCTGCCCCCGCTGCCTCAGCCAGCTCTAGCGCCCGCAGCATCCAGCGGCGATGAGTGACGTCTAGCTCATTCTCCCGGTCTAGGGCAGACGTATCGTAGGGCATAGCAGGAGCTAAAGTGGATGGCCAAAGTACCTATACCAAAGTACCTATAGTAGTAGGCATTAGGACGGCATCCCGTCAGTAAGGTTGAGGGAATTGATTAAGTAGGGAAGCATAGCCAGCTAAAGAGGTCATGGATCGTCAGCGCTAGGGAAATCTCAGCTAATTATGCTTACCAGCAGTTGAGTAATGTCTCTGTCATCATGGGGGCACTGAGAGCTGGCGATCGCCCAGAGTACCGCTGACACAGATTCCGACTGAAACCTGGGTTTCAGCTAACTGAGATGAGTATTGCCAGGTGCTGGATGCCCCTGAGTACACCTTGGCCAAGGCCTACTATTTCGACGGTAGGCTGCCCATAGAAATGAATGCGGTTGGGCCAGATCATTCTCGCGACAACGCCATTGTCACCCTGGCCATTAGCCTGTCTGGGCTGGCCAGGGGCATTCCGCTCAATGCGCTGATTAACTGTAGCTACCAAAAGATAGAGCTGGGGGGCTGTCAGCCCGATGCGTCGGACTACATTGGCGATCGCGTAGTCGAGACACCCCAGGGGCTATCGGTGGTCAATACTAGACCGTTTTGCGCCGCCAGAGCGATCAAACGGCGGTGGGTAACTGGCTGATGGCTCAGTTTCAAGATTAAAGCGCTGACTCTACCGAGAAATCGGGTCTCTTGGCAGAATCGGCCAATATTTGCTGCCGACTAGGAGTAAACCCGGCTATGGCTCAGGGTGCTAGATGTAAGCCGAAATGTCTTCGCCGCACTCGTCAGCTAAGTAGCATAGGGCGCGAAACCGCAATTCCACCAACTCGTTGTACAAAGGGTTTAACTTGCACAGTGGTGGAATGTGGGCAACAGAGCGACCTAACAAGACGATGTCGCGCTCAAAGGGGCACTGGGCAGGAATTAACTCGGCCACCTTGCGGGCGCGGCGCGGGCTTTCTACCTGGAGGTGGCTAACCCACTGGCGGAGCGGTGAAAGTAGGTCTAGGTGCAGGGTGCGGATTGTAGCGCGCAGCCCTTGGCCCACAGTGGATAGAATGCTTTTCATGGTTAAACCTCTCGCAAGTCCAACAAATGAGACTGTCTGAGAAACGGGCAAGCCTTGAGCCGGACTTGGATAAAAACTCAATGCCTGATCCTAGGAGCGTAGATACAACAGACCTTTCTAGAGCCTTTTGCTTAAGCTAAAGAATTCCCCCTGGAGTCGGGTAAAGCATCAGCAAAGGCCTACTAATTTCAACTAAAGCTCCTGTAAAGAATAACTCCACTGCGCTGGGGATAGATTCTGGAAGGCCTTGTGCGCACTGAGCCTAGGCTGTTTTTGACAGCAGGGTTGAGCTCCCTAAAGTCAAGTGTTTTTACTGGAAATATCCAAAATCTATTGTGGCCAAATTCAGCGCTTTCTCCGGGAAAGCCAGGACAGTTTTATAACTGGGCTACGGTGGCCATAACGGCTTTCTAGGTGACTTTTCTATGGCAATTGATTCAGTATCTGAGGCAACCCAGTCTGATACCATCGTCGGTGAACGGTAGGGAAGATGAGACCATGGCCAAGTATGTGATGTGGGGCAGCTACTGTGAGGACGTTTTGGAGAAGCGGACGCCCTTTCGGGAGGCTCACTTGAAGGGGCTACAGCAGCAGCAGGCCGATGGCATACTGGTAGCCCTGGGGCCAACGGTTGATAACACTAAGGTGTTTGGTATCTACGAAACCGACGATGAGGCGACAGTACGGCAGCTGGTGGAGGGCGACCCCTACTGGCAAAATGGCATTTGGACCGAGTACAGCGTCTACGCCTGGAACCAGGTGTTTTGATCGGGCAGGTGTTTTGAGCAGACTCAACCGCGATCGCCGCCATTTCCCATTAAAATGACTTCGTTCGGGTTCATCGCCCATAGCGTAGTTCAATGAGGTGCCGTGGCTAAGTTAGCGCCTACCCAGATCGAGCAGCTTCAAGGTATTGGGGCTTACCTGTGCCAGGTGCGTCAGCAGCAGGGGCTGGCTCTCGATGTTCTGGCCAACCAAATTTTTATTCGCCCAGCGCTGCTGCAAGCGCTGGAGGCAGGCCAAGGAGCTGAACTGCCGGAGGCTGTCTTTATTCAAGGGTTTATTCGCCGCTATGCCGAGGCCTTGGGGCTAGACGGTCAGGCGATCGCCCAAGAATTTCAGGTGACGCCAGCGGCAGTGCCACCCACCGCCGAATTGCTGATGCAGCCCGACGCCAACGGTGCGGTAAAACCGGCTCCAGCAGCGGTGCGGGTCGCAGAGGCACCGGCTCCGCCCCCGGCGGTGCGCCGAACTGCGGCACGTCGTGAAGGCAGTTCTCCCCTACCGCTGTTGCTGAGTCTCGGGGCGTTGGCAGCCATTCTAGGACTCGGGGCTTGGGGCCTATGGGGCCGCAAGCCAGGGCCAGACAACTCAACTCCGGTGGTTGAAACCCCCGCCCCCTCTTCTACCCCCGATGTGCCAGCCGAGGAGGAACCCTCAGAACCTCTGGAGGAAAACGTTCGAGAGTCTCTGGAGGCCCCCATCGTTATCAGTGCTAATCTCAGCGATCGCTCTTGGTTGAGTGTGGTCGCCGATGGCCGCAATGTCTACGAAGGGGTGGCCGAAACCGGCTTTGAAGAAACCTGGACCGCCGAAACCAGTCTGGTGTTGACCACGGGTAACGCGGGCGGTGTCGAGCTGTCGGTCAACGGCGATCGCCCAGTAGTAGTAGGTAACAACGGCGCCGTACGTACCCTCACCTTTACCCCCGACTCGAGTGTAGAGACGGTTCAGTCTCCCTAGGTCTTGCCCCTGAGCCTACAATAGAAGCGATCACCTTATCGTCCTTGGCCCGACCTATGACACCGCCCACCGATCTTGAGACCGCCACCTCTAAGACGGCCAACCTTATCGGTGCCGCTGACAACTCGGCGGTTGACCTCGATGAGGCACCCTACGATCTAGAAATGTCGCTCTTTGATCATCTCGAAGAGCTGCGACTGCGCATTTTCTACAGTCTGATTGCGGTGGTGCTGGCGATCGTCGGTTGCTTTTGGCAGGTCAAGCCCATCGTCAGTCTGCTGGAGGTGCCGGCTCAGGGGGTTAAGTTTTTGCAGCTATCGCCGGGGGAGTACTTCTTTGTCTCCTTTAAGGTGGCAGGCTACAGCGGGTTGGTAGCCGCTAGCCCGTTCATTCTTTACCAGATAGTCATGTTTGTGCTGCCAGGGCTGACTCGGCGCGAGCGGCGCTTGGTGGGGCCGCTGGTGCTGGGGTCGAGTGTGCTGTTTTTTGCTGGGCTGCTGTTTGCCTACGTGGCGCTGATCCCGGCAGCGCTGAACTTTTTTATTAGCTACGGAGCCGATGTCGTCGAGCAGCTGTGGTCGATCGATCGCTACTTTGAGTTTGTGCTGCTGCTGCTGTTTAGCACTGGCCTAGCCTTCCAGATTCCTATTTTGCAAATGCTGCTGGGGCTGCTGGGCATTGTCAACTCTGAGCAGATGGTCAAGGGCTGGCGCTATGTGCTGCTGGGTGCGGCTATTCTCGGCGCTGTTTTGACCCCGAGCACTGACCCAGTGACCCAGAGCCTGCTGGCGGGGGCGGTGCTGTTTCTCTACTTTGGTGGCATTGGTTTGGTAAAAGCGATCGGCAAGTAGGGGGCATTTTCCCATTCACCTAGGCCCGCATCTATGACAGAAGCGAGAACTGGTTGAAGACTCGACGTAATCTCTTGGGCTGGGCCTACAGTCGGTAGCATTACCCTTCTGGAGTCCTGACTATGGTCAACCGAGTTCGGCGGCAGTTTCGACGCTTTTTTAGGCAGGCTCGCACGGTCAACAACGAACCTGTCAACCGGGCGAGCTTGGCGGTCATCGTTCTGATCGATCTATTTGTTCTCTTCAATGTGTTTAGTGGCCTTAACGACATTGGCCGCTGGCCGCTAGCTCCCTATCAGGCCTACCCCTGCCATAGCCCCTGGGCTGGGTATCGATCGCAAACCCAGGGCGATCGCAACTACGACATTCTCCGCAACAGTATTCAGTTTTCTGAAGACCCCAACGGCTGGGCCTCCGACTATCGCCGCACCGCAGAGGGCCACCTGGGCCAAGTGTCTCCCATCTGCCTCGACTATGCCGCCACCGCCGACGGTCTCACCACCCCCGAGAATCGTGACATTCTCAATCGCATCGACCAGAACCAGGGCACCATCGCCACCCTGGAGCAAGAGAATCAAACCATTCGCAGCCAGTATGACTCGACCCTGCTAGAACAGATCGCCGGGCAGCCCCAAGACCAGTCGATCAACCAGGTAGACGCCTCCCAGGCCCGCGCCACCCTCGATCGCAACAACGCTAGCCTAAAGAATCTGCGATCGCAGCAGAGCGATCTGCAAACTCAGCTGGCCCAAACCCCTGCCAGCCAGCAGTTTCTTACCCTGCTCAATAACGACGGCCAGTTTCAGCAGCTCGATCGCCAGTTTCAGCGCTCTTCTTTCTGGCATCCCACGGTGCAGATGCTGTTTCAGGGGCTATTTTTGCTGCCCCTGATTGGTTTGGCCTGGGCGGTTCACCGCACCGCCGATCGCCGGGGCTATGGCCTGGTGGCTCTGCAGAGTTGGCACCTGCTGGTGATTTTCTGCATTCCCCTGGTAATCAAAATCTTTGAGGTGCTTCAGTTTGGAGCACTGTTTAGCTGGCTCTCCCAAGTACTGATTGCCCTGCTGGGGGGGCTGCTGTTTTTAATCAACTATTTCTATATTTTGCTGGTGCCTCTGGTGGGCTATGGCATTATCAAGTTCTTTCAAAAGGTGGTGCTCAACCCGCGCCTTCAGGTGGCGGGACGGGTGCAAAATCAAAAGTGCATTCGCTGCGCCAAAAAACTACACCCGGCTGATACTCACTGCCCCCACTGCGGCTACCACCAGGAAGTGGAGTGCGGCCACTGTCACCAGCCCACCTATAAATATCTGCCCTACTGTCGCCACTGCGGCGGCAGTCAGGAATTGGTGGATTGATGCCGATGGCAGAAGCGGTTTATAGCCGGTTTTGTCTGTACAGCCCCGATTTGCAGGGGTGTTGTACTGCAACGATTTCTACCCGGTATCGGCTTTGAATCGGAGTTCTGTGAGTCGGATTCGGTATGAGTACCTAATCCCAAATCCGAATTCCATACCCCTGATACCCAACCGGCCAACCTGTAGGGCGTTGGCGTAGCCTGGCCGAAGGCCTTACCGCTGTTCGCCCTGCTGAATCGGGGGCAGGCAAGCAGGATTTGGTATCAATGGCCGTGGGAGAACCAATCACGCAAAAAAATGGTCTCTGGCTGACGGGCCAGAGACCATAGATGTAAATCAATTCAGAGTAATGCGTTATGGGCGGTAAGCGAAAAGCCTCATCGGCCAGCAGACATAGTTGGTACCAACAACCTTGGTAAGAGCCAGCAGCCTTAGGCCTTACGGGAGTAGTACTCAACCACCAGCAGTTCATTAATGTTGAGGGCTACCCATTCGCGCTCGATGATGCCGTTGACCTTGGCGGTGAGTTTGGCTTTATCGAGTTCGAGGTGAGCGGGCACGTTGGCCAGACCGGGGAACTCCAGGTTGGCTTCAACCAACTTTTTGGAGGCGTCGCGATCGCGCACGGTGATCACATCGCCGGGGCGGCACTGATAGCTGGCGATCGACACTACGCGGCCATTGACGCAGATGTGGCCGTGGTTAACCGCCTGACGCGCCGAGGGAATAGTGGGGCCAAAGCCGAGGCGAAACACAGTATTGTCAAGCCGCATTTCGAGCAGCTGGAGAATCACCAACCCGGTGGAACCACCGGCCCGGCGGGCTTTTTTCACGTAGCGAAGCAGCTGCTTCTCGGTGAGGCCGTAGTTGAAGCGCAGCTTCTGCTTTTCTTCTAGCCGCACAGCGTATTCAGACTTTTTCTTGCGGTCTTGGCCGTGCTGACCGGGGGGATAAGCCTTGCGGGGGGTCTTGCGGGACAGGCCCGGAAGCTCGCCCAGACGGCGTACAACCCGTAGGCGAGCGCCTCTATATCGCGCCATAAACGTTTACTCTCCGAACAAATTCCAAAGATTCTAATCTTAGCGCTAATGAGCAATCAGATCAACAATTTACGAGAGTAAATTTGGCTCTCTGGGGTGATGCATAGAGACAGAAGTGAATGGGTGGACGGTGCCCACCATCCACCCATTCACTTGCTAGTGCTGGCTGAGGCGGCTGAGAAATGACTTTAGGCGATCGCTGCTGGGATTGGCGAACACGGTGGCGGGGTCGCCTTCTTCTTCGATGATGCCGTCGTTAAAGAACAGAACCCGGTTGGAGACCTCTCGGGCAAACTGCATTTCATGGGTGACCACCACCATGGTCATGCCCTCCTCGGCCAGCTGGCGCATGACGCCGAGCACCTCGCCCACCAGCTCTGGGTCGAGGGCGCTAGTGGGTTCGTCAAAGAGAATGGCGACGGGCTTCATGCAGAGGCTGCGGGCGATTGCCACCCGCTGTTTTTGACCGCCGGAGAGCTGCTCAGGGTAAGCGTCGGCGCGGTTCCCCAGTCCCACCTTGTCGAGATAGTGGGTGGCTAGGTCGTGGCAGTCGGCGGCTGAAAATTTGAGCACCTTGCGGGGTGCCAGCATCAGGTTTTCGATCACCGTCAGGTGGGGAAACAGGTTGAAATGCTGAAACACCATGCTCACCTGGCTGCGCAGGTGATAGAGCGCCTGCCGGGGCAGCCGGGCGGCGGAGACATCCTGCCCCATCACCTCTAGATGGCCCTGGTTGATTGCCTCTAGGCGATTGAGGCAGCGCAAAAAGGTACTTTTGCCACAGCCCGAAGGGCCGATGATCGACACCACATCGCCCTTGGTAAAGGCTGTGCTCACTCCTTTGAGTACCTCAATAGGGCCAAAGCTCTTGTGTAGATTATCGCAGGCAATGACGGGAGAAGCGATCGCGGGCAGGGTTGTGGTCATGGGTGATCGGCTAGCTGACAGGTGGGTGTTACCTTCCAGAAAATCACTGGTATCTGGGAGTATCTGTATCACAGATAACATTATTTTTCCGACAGAATTGACTATGGTGCGTCAAACCCCAGCCACTGTGGTTAGAGATCCTCAAGATTTGTCCAAAGGTTGTTGCTAAGCCCATGGTTCATCGTATACTTCGCGTTCGCTGGTTTAGGCGCTTTCTTGCCCTGGCGCTGGGACTATTGCTCGGGCTGGGGACGGCTCAGATGGTCAGCCTGGCCCAAGATCCACCAGCGGTGTGGGAGGTAGGCACTGAACCGGCCTTTCCCCCCTTTGAAATGAAGGATGAGGCCACTGGCGAATTGGTCGGCTTTGACATTGACCTGGTGAAGGCCATGGCAGAGGCTGCCGGGCGGGAGGTGAGATTTATTACCCTACCCTTTGACGGCCTCATCCCCGCTCTACAGTCAAAAACCATCAGCGCGGCTATTAGTGGTATGACCATTACCGCTGAGCGAGCCCAGACCATTGATTTTACTCGGCCCTACTTTAAGGCGGGCTTGGCGATCGCCGTCAAGCAAGACGATGACACGATTAAAACCCTAGACGACCTCAAGGGTAAGCGCATTGCTGTCGCCATCGGCACCACTGGGGCCGACCAGGCTGGGCAGGTGGAAGGGGCCACCGTCAGCACCTTTGACAACTCACCTCTGGCTCTGCAAGAGCTGCTCAACGGTCGGGTCGACGCGGTCATTAACGATCTGCCCGTCACCCTCTATGCCATTCGAGAGGCCAACTTGCAGGGGTTAAAAATCGTCGGCGAATTGGTCACCGAAGAGTATTACGGCATTGCCATCCCCAAAAACTCTGACGAGCTGGCGGCGATGAATGACGCCCTCGCCACCCTGCTGCAAGACGGCACCTACGCCGAGATCTATCAGCGCTGGTTTTTAGCCGAGCCGCCCGAGCTGCCGTTGGTTGCCCCCGCCCTAGCCGAAGCCGGTGCGGCCCAAGGCCTCAACTGGGGACGACTATTCCAAAATCTGATGAAAGGAGCCTGGATCACCATTCTTCTGACGGCGTCCTCGTTCTTCTTTGGCCTAATTGGGGGGACGCTGGTGGCCTTCGCCATGATCTCGCCCCTCAAACCCCTGCGTTTGCTGTGCCGCATCTACGTCGATTTCTTTCGCGGCACGCCGATGCTGGTGCAGCTGTTTATGATCTACTTTGGCCTGCCTGCCCTATTCCAAAGTCTAGGCTTTGACCTGAGCTTCAACCGGATTTTTGCCGCTGTTTTGGCTCTGAGTTTAAATGTGGCAGCCTACCTGGCGGAGATTTTGCGCGGCGGCATTCAATCTATCGATCGCGGCCAGTGGGAAGCAGGCGAATCTCTCGCCATGAACCCGATGGAAACCATGCGCTACGTGGTCTTTCCCCAGGCATTTCGACGTATTTTGCCGCCCCTGGGCAACGAGTTTATCACCTTGATCAAAGACACCAGTTTGGCAGCGGTGATCGGCTTTGAAGAACTGTTTCGCCAGGGGCAGCTCACCGTGGCTACCACCTACCGCGCCTTTGAGGTGTACTTAGCGGTGGCGATCGTTTACCTGATTATGACCTCCCTGGCCTCCTTTGCCTTCAAGCGTTTAGAGGCCTATATGGATCCTCTAAACCGGGCTAAACCGGTGAAAAAAGACCCCATCCCATCTACCGTTGGGGTTTAAGGTAGGGCTCTCCCCTTAGCGCTAGGCTCTGCCGATGGGGAGGTTCCACTTTTGACTAGGGGTTGCCGACAATCTCGGCCAGCAGTGACTCTACCGGGCCTAGCCCAGGCCCCATGGGGCTGTCGGCCCACTGGAGCAAGGCTGCTACCCGACTGGCCTGGGGCGATGAGTCGGGGGGCACATTGCCAGCAGGTGGGTTGAGGGTAAACACCAGTTGGCTAAACTGCGGCCCTGGCAGTCTAGAGAGACTGGTAAACAGCTGGCCGCGATTTCTAGTTAACGCTGCACCAGCATAACGGGGCACCTTCCCCAGTTCAGCGCTCCCCGCTGAGGGTGACTGCACAGGCTCAGATAGCGGCGGGCTGTCCCAGGCATCTTGCTCTTGTGCAGAGGGAGGCGATAGAGTCTCCACTGCTCGGCGAATGCCTTTGACCACATCGAGAAAGGCGGCATCGCGGCTGGCCCACGTCTCTACGGGCTTGCCATCCTTAGGTACGACTTGCAGTCGGTCAAAGGGTGCCCCCTTCCAGTCAGTGGGGGTGAGAATAATTGGAATCACCCGAGCGTCGCCGTTGCGGTGGCGCTCCATGGCTCGCTCCATTTCTTTGCCGTAGCAAAAGTCGGAGTTCATAAACCGGGGGCTGACCAACAGCAAAATAATGTCTGCACTATCTAGAGCGGTGCGAATTTGATCGTTCCACTCTGTGCCTGCTTCAATTTGCCGGTCTTGCCAGGGGCTGATTTTGCCCTGGCGCTTTAAGAGGGCCAGGTGATCTTCAAGTTCTTGCTTGAGGACCTCATCTCGATGGGAATAGGAGATAAAGACGCTGAGGGGCTGAGATGACATAAGTCAACCGGGCAAGCAGGGCTTTGTGCCCCTACTATAGCCTGGTTGCTGTTGCCAGCGGTATCTAGCAGATTCGCTAGAAGGGCAGCTTTTTCTTGCTGGCTTTTTCGCTGTCGTAGTCTAGCTCCTTCAGCTTTTTCATAATCCGGCTGAAGTACTCTTGCATGTAGTCTTCGAGGGTGGTGATCTCGTCTTTGGGAATGCCAAAGACTTCGTAGACCTCATCCATCGGAGCATCTAGGGGTTGGCTACCGGCGATTACCTCTACAAAAGCAAGGCGATCGGCAAAGTTCCAACCCCACTGAAAGAAGCCTGCCACTTTGCGGATCGCCCGCAGCAGCTCAAGGGAAATACGAGAGACTCGGGCCTGTTCGCCACACTTGCGCTCGCACAGCCGCATAATTTCGTAGGCTCCCCAGGCGCGGGTGCCCGCCAAGGGAAAGCTGCGGTTTTCGGTGGCGGGCACCGACAGGGCTTTGACAGCAAACCGAGCGATGTCTTGGGTATCCATGTAGGCGATGGGGGCGGCTTCACCCATGACCCAGATGGGCTGTTTCTCTAGCACGGGAATAGCGTATTGACCAATCAAGCCCTGCAAAAATCCGCAGGGCTGGAGAATGGTGTAGTTGAGCCCGGACTCGGCCAAAAATTTCTCGGTGCAGCGCTTGATGCTCATCAGCGGCACGTGGGGAAATTTTTCAGCATTGAGCAGGGAGATAAAAACAAAGCGCTGCACGTTGGCCTCGCGGGCAGCCTTAATCAGGTTGACCTTACCGTACCAGTCGACATCCATCACCGACTCGGAGGGCCGAGCTGTAGAGGCGTCAATCACGGCTTCAATGCCCTCAAGGGCAGGGGGAAGAGACTCTGGACGGGAAAGGTTACCCCGCACTAGCTCAACCCCCCACTCTCGCAGAAAGCCAGCTCGCTGAGCGCTCCTGACCATGCACCTAACCTCGTGCCCCTCGTCTAGGGCACGGCGGGCAATTTGTCTGCCCAGGGTGCCAGTAGCGCCAATGACCAATACTTTCATGAGGGAAATGATACAAAAGTTTAACTTCCTCTAAGAATATCAGATGGCTCCACCGGATACATCCCTAGAGCAAAATCTACTCTTCGCCACCCTGCACCCGCAGCATTAGAAACCCAACGCCTAAGCCCACTAGGGTGAGGGTGAAGATTGTGATTGCAGTAGTAAAAATTTCGCCGCCCATACGCTCTCCTTTCACAGCAATGAATTCAATCGATCGGTCGTCTAGCCCGCTAGCAGTGGACTTAACCGCTCGCAGCCCCTATTTTAGACCAGTTTGGCATTCCCCCTTTGACGATGACAGCCTGACCCGATGCAGTAGGAGCCCTGCCACTGGTCTAGATCTGACAGGGCTGATGGCCGGTGGGGTATGGGGCTACCCCGCTACTGCGGTACGGGAGGTAAGTTCGCCATTGCGGTAGGGTTCTTCCCCCTTGGAGCTAGCGAGAAATCTGGCGCACCATAGGAACTGTAGAGGACGGAAGCATAGTGATAGCTACGGTTTCAGAGATAGTTAGGTTTATGCCCTAAACGCTCTGACGATGGCTATACAAATGCTAGACCTCTAAATCCAAAGATTTCTTGGACAACTTCACCCAAGAAGATTTGGAGCAGCAACAACCAGGAGGTTCACATCTATGATCATTCGTCGTTATCTCGACCCCATTACCGAAATCAACGCTATTCGCCGCCAAATTAATGATGCGTTTGGAGATCTCACCACCGAAGCCCTGGCCAAGACCGACTGGGCCCCTGCCATTCGCCTGGTCGATCGCGGTAATGAGTTTGTGCTCACTGCCCACTTGGTGGGGGTGGCGGCGGCTGACCTCGACGTACAGGTGAGTGCCGATGTAGTGTCGATCTCGGGCAATCGTCAGCAGCCTGAGGCCCTCACTGAGAAGGATAGTACAGTGCTTTACGACGACACCCGCTACGGCAGCTTCCAGCGTATGGTCAACCTGCCCGATGCGGTGCAAAACGACCATGTAGTGGCCGACTTTAGCCACGGGGTGCTGACGCTAACGCTTCCCAAGGTGGTTGAAGCCCGCAACAAGGTGGTCAAAATTAGCTTAGGTGGTACCGAAGCCCCCGCGATTGAGGGGGCTGAGGCCTAGGAAAGGGCGATCGCAGCCCCACTTACGCCGCTAGAGCGTTTGAGAGAGTAGGCCATGATATCTGGGGGGTAGGCCAGTCTTACCCCTTCTTTTTGCCTGAGCAGGCTTTGGTGCATAAATGCGGCAAAGTCTGCTCAGAAATTACCTAAAACCGGACTGATTTTCTTTCTCTTGGTTGAGCAGAGCGTTTAGGCGGGCCTCACACAGCGTCAAAATCGCCTCGGTGTAGGGGCGGCGGCTGGCGATCTGAGTGCTGATATAGATGTGGCGCACTAGGGTAAGCGCGGTATAGAGGTCGATCTCGCGGCCCAGGGCGGCGGCCACGTGACCCGCTGGGTTGGCCCCGCAGTAGGCGGCTATGTAGGCAGCTTGCAGGGTGGCTTCGCGAGAGTTAAAGCTTGGCCCTGATGGGCCATCGCCTATCTCCCGCAGGCTTTGCTCGGTGATGTGGGCGATGAAATTACCAATATCTAACGCGGGCGAACCCTGGCAGTAGAGGTCAAGATCTACGAGCCACAGGCGAGAACCCCCGAGGTTGTCATCATTGACCAGGATCTGGTCGGCGTAGAAGTCGCGGTGGATGCCGGTGGTCGGCAGTAGGGGAGGCGCTTTGAACTCGGCGGGTTTAGCGATGGGATGGGGGAATTGGGCGGCGAGGCGATCGCAGGCATCGAGCACGCGATCGATCCGTACCGCCCATTGGGGGTATTGCGCTGAGACCAGGGGGAGGCGATCGCGCAAAATGCCCAATTCATCGGCCAGGGTGTGGGTTTTTGGGGTGGATGCGGGGGTGCGGTGCAGTTTGTGGGCCAGGGCGGCGATGCGCTCGGCTAGCGAAATGCTTTGATCGGTCGCCAGCAACTGGGTGGCGGGAATGCCGGGTACCTTGCACTGGAGGGCCATGTGCCAGTCGGGCACCAGCCCCAGGGGCTCTGGAATCGAGAATCCATCGGTGCTGTCGGCAGACCAGCCGTTTTGCCAGAGGGCTTGCTGGATCTGGTAGCTGGTGCGATCGGTACCCTTGGCGCGAATTTTGCCCAACAGGGTCAGCGGGCCTGCCGCCGTTTCTGCACGATACTCCACCAAGGCGCGGCGACCTAGCTTGTGGCGCACCAGCGTAGCCGCTGTGACCTGCTTCAGCGTGGGGAGCGTGGTCTGAAGCTGGGCCTCGGCCTGCAATAGATCTAGGGCGCTTTCTAAAAATGGAATTTTGGCATCTAGCACGGTCGATTCTCTACCTTGACACCGGCGAAGACTCATCCCTCAGAGCTGATTGCATACGAAACAGAGTTGAGTAGGAGCCGTTCTTAGCTATCAGTTCCCCATGGGTACCCTGTTCGATCACCTGGCCCTGCTCTAGGTACAGCACCCGATCGGCCTGGGTCGCCAGCGACAGATCGTGGGTGATTAAAAACGTGGTGCGCCCCTGGGCCAGCCGCCGTAGGGCAGCGACTACGGCCTGCTCATTGGCGTTGTCGAGGCCGGTGGTAGGTTCATCCAAAATCAAAATTGGGGTTTGGCGAATGGCGGCACGGGCGATCGCAATTCTTTGTCGCTGCCCTCCCGATAGAGTTGCCCCCCGCTCACCCACCAGGGTGTCGTAGCCCTGGGGTAGGGCGCTGATAAACTCGTGGGCATTGGCCAGGCGGGCGGCGGCCTCGATTTCGCCCTGGCTGACTCCGGCCACGCCGTAGGCAATATTTTCTCGCAGGGTGGCAGCAAACAGCAGGCTCTCTTGCAGCACTACGCTGATCTGGGGGCGCAGACTGTCGAGGGTGTAGTCGCGAATATCTTGCCCGTCGATGCAGATGCTACCAGCGGTGGGGTCGTAGAGACGCAGCAGCAGACTCATCAGGGTCGATTTGCCGCTGCCCGAGGGGCCGACGATCGCCACCTGCTGCCCCGGCTGCACCGCGAGATTCAACCCCTTGAGCACGGGGTGGCCCGGTTCATAGGCAAACCACAGATCCTCCAGGCGTACGGCCCCGCCAAAGATAGGGGCAGGGCGGGCGGTGGGGCGATCGCGCACCTCCGGCTCAGTCTCCATCACATTCAAAATGCGCTCCCCCGAGGCCGAGGCCTTGGCCAGCCGTCCGGTGTACTTGGCAAAATTCTGCACCGGCTTAAAGGCGTTCTTAAGGTAGCTCAAAAACACCAGCACATCCCCCGGCGACAGGGCATCGCGAATCACTAGCTGCGCCCCGGCCCACAGCACCAGTGCGGTGCCCAGGGCAATCACCACATCCACCGTACGCTCCAGGTGGGCCGCCAGGCGCTTGGTTTCTACCACCTCGCTGAGGCTGCGCTGGTTTTGCTCGGCAAAGGTGTCAGCAAAGGCATCTTCTAGAGACAGCGCCTGTACCAGCTTAATCGCCGCCAGCGACTCCGCCGCCGTCGCCGCCACTGCCCCTTCCTGCTTGCGCTGCTGAAGCGAGGCACTGCGAATGCGCTGGCTAAATCGGGCTGCCGCCAGCCAAAACAATGGGAATGTGACAGTGGAAAGCAGCGCCAGCCGCCAATCCAGCCAGATCATCACCACCACCATGCCCGCCAGGGTCAGCAGACTCGACACCAGAGGCAGGGCCGCCGTGATTAGCACTTCCTGCAGGCGGCTGGCATCGCCGCTGACCCGCACAATCAGGTCACCGCTGCGAGTCTGGGTATGGTAGCCCAGCGACAGCCGCTGCAAATGGCGATAGAGCTGGTTGCGAATTTGGGTCATCACCCGGCTGCTGGCGATCGCCAGACTCACCGTATTCCAGTAAGTTGCCACGGCTCGCAGCCCGGTCAGCGCCACCATCGCTACCACCGCTGCCGTCAACAGCACAGCCGGATCCCATGCGCTCAAGGGTTCTAACCGGGCCGAATTGTCGCCCCGCGCTGGCACCAGCACGTAGTCGAAGATCACCTTCATGGGCCAGGGCTCTAGCACCCGCAGAGCCACATCGGCCAGCAGGGCCAGGCTAGAGACCGCCAGCAGCGGCCACTGGGGACGAATGGTTGGCCAAAAGAAGCGGCCAAATTGCCACAGACCGGGGACAGCTTGGGTGAGTGATGAGGTGGAGCGATCCATGTCAGGAGTGAAAGGGTGAAGGGCTGTAGGGTGCATTCACGCAGCAATGCACCGCTCAAAGATGTTTTCCGTAGGGTGTATCCACCAATTCACGGCTCAGAGCTGGGCTTTCCAACCGGTTAGGGGCAGTGCATTGCTGGGCGTTGGCGTCAGCCTTGCCTAGGCGAATACATCCTACAGGGTGGGTGGGGGTGGCTTTTCAACCGATTAGGGGCGGTGCATTGCTGCGCGAATGCATCCTACGGGATGGGTGACGGGTTGGGATTGGGCGATCGCCAAAATCTGCTCAGCCACGGCATCCCAGGTGTGGTGGGCGAGAATGTGCTGGCGGGCGGCGCAGCCCAGGGCAGCACGGCGATCGCGATCGGCCCAGAGCTGCTCTAGCGCTGCTGCCAGCGCCCCCTCATCCCCCGGTGGGCACAGCAAACCGGTACTGTTGGGCACCACCAGATGCCGCAGCTGGCCGATGTCGCTCACCACCACCGGCAGCCCCGCCGCCATATACTCCACCACCTTCAGCGGCGAAAAATAGAAGTTCGTGCTGGCGGGATAGGGGGCCACCGCCACATCCATCTCGGCCAGGAGGGCGGGGATCTGCTCCGGGGGCACTGCTCCGGTCAGGCGAGTGACGGTCTGAATCTGGCGCTGAGCCAGGTCAGCCTCCAGCGCCTCCCGCTCTGGGCCGTCGCCCACGATCAAGAGCCGGGCGTCGGGCACCCGTTGATGGAGTTGGTCAAAGGCATTGACCAGGTGAGCCAGGCCATGCCAGGGTTTGAGAGAACCGACAAACCCCACCGTAAACGACCGATTTTCGTTCAAAGACGGCACAACATCCCTAAACCGAAGGTGGTTGACCCCGTTGGGAATCACCTGCACCTTCTCTCCATTGACCCACCGGGTGAGGTACTGCTTCACTTCCTCAGACACCGCCGCGATCGCCCCCGCCGCATCAAAGACCCGCTTCGCCACCTGCATGGCAATATCGCGATGCACCAGCCCTCGATGTTGGGCCTGCTCCTCAATCAGGGGCGCATTCACCTCTAGCAGTCCCGGAATTCCTTGGGCTTGAGCAAATTCCATGGCGCTGTAGCTCCACAGCGAGTAGCGCTCATAGATCAGATCGAAGGGGGACGCCAGGGTCAGTTCGGTCCGGAGGTCGGCGTTAATCGACAGAGCCGCCTGTTCGCGCTGGGCCAGCTCACCCTTGGGCACAGGGGGTAGGGGATGCAGCGGCACATCGGCCAAATCTGCTGGCGGCTGACCGCCCCAGCGCACGGCAAACAGCTCCACCGTGGCCCCCTGATTGCGCAGGGCGCGAATCACCTCCTGCACATGGATCGAGCAGCCCTTGTGGCCAAAGACGGGAATCCCTGGATCGGCACAGACGTAGGCAATCCGCATGGGTCATACCTCCTGAAGTTTGGGCACGGCAGGAACCTCAAAGTGCGATCGCAGCTCGGCGGCGTTGCGGGCAATGTCAAACTCGGCCTCGATCAGCGATCGCGCCCCCGCCGCCAATCTCTCCCGCAGTTCTGCCTCGCTCAGCAACCGCTGGATTGCTGTCGCCAGCCCATCACTATCGCCCTGGCCCACCAGCAGCCCCGTCTCGCCATCGCGAATCACTTCGGGAATGCCGGTCACATCGGTGGCCACACAGGGCGTGCCCAGGGCCATCGATTCTAGCAGGCAGGTGGGCAGGCCATCGCGGTTGCCGTCGGATCCAATCACGTAGGGGGCGGCAAACACTGCCGCCTGCTGCATGAGCTTAAAAACTTCCTGCTGAGGCCGGGGGCCGAGAATGTCTACCCAGTCGTCGAGGTGGAGGGTTTGGATTTGCGATCGCAGGTCTGCCTCCAGCGGCCCCGAGCCCACAATCTGACAGCTAAACTCTACTCCTCGCTGGCGCAGCAGAGCGCAGGCATCAATCAGGTGAGTAATTCCCTTTTTCTCTACCAGGCGGCAGACGGAGAGGATCGTGGGCGATCGCCCCACCGGAGACCGATAGCCCAGTTCCGACAGATCCATGCCGTTATAGATGCGCCGCACCCGGCCCGCATCGGCCCCAAACTGCTGCCGCAGGTAGGCCAAGTTGTAGTCGCTCACCGTGATTACCGACGCCGCATCCCGCAGCTTGCGCCGCAGATCCTCCGGCTCCACCGACTCATGAAAAATATCCTTAGCGTGGGCCGTAAAGCTGTAGGGTACATCGGCAAAGTGGGCCGCCAGCCGTGCCACACTGGTGGCCACGCTGCCAAAGTGAGCGTGCAGGTGCGTGATCCCCCGCAGGCGAATTTCCTGGGCCAACCACGTCGCCTGATACACCACGCTAGAGCGCTCTTCAGCCGCCAGGGCCAGCTTGCTCCATAGATCTGGAAACACCTTCGCCGCCTCTTTTAGCTCTGACCAAAAGTAGGTAGCCGAATTGGGCGTCAGCGTGGTGATCGAGGGATTGTTGCGCCCCTGGGCGGGTTTGCGCAGGTAGGTGACCGGGGCGCGCACCCGAGAAATCTTGTCCTGAAAGTGGGTATCGGAGGGTGGCCGCAGAGCAAAGATCTGAACTTCAGTACCCGCTGCCTCGTGGGCCAGGATCTCGTTGACGATGAAGGTCTCGGAGTAGCGGGGGTAGCGCTTGACGATGTAGGCGATGGGCATGGGAGTAGGGGGGGAATTAATTAGGGGGTGATGGCGGGATGAGATGACGGCGGAGTGGTAGGGCGCATTCGCGGCTCATTACCAGGCACCGATCGCCCCAGATTTCAGCCCTAGAGCCGCAGTGCGTGTTACTAACACGCCTGGGAATCGGGCATCGAGTCTACCGCCAGCAGACCATCCAGCTCATCTACCAGGTTTCTCAGGCCGTTGAGGTTGATCGGTCGGGGGGCTGTCGCCGGATCAATCGGCTGCCGTAGCCACTGACTGATGCGATCGGGGCTGAGCTGATCAGGGTGCAGCAGATCGATATACCCCTGACGGCGCAGGCGATCGCCGCGAATCCACTGCTCTTGGCGGGGGCTAATGCGGGGCACCAGCAGGGCAGGCTTTTGGTAAGCGAGAATTTCGCAGGTGGTGTTGTAGCCGCCCATAGCCACGACGCGGCTGGCCGACTTCAGCAGCAGGGTGGGCTCCGTCAGATATTCCACTAGGCGCAGGCGGGGGTTGACCTGGGCGAGGGCGCAGAGACGGGCTTTGGCCTCAGCGGGCATAAAAGGGCCAGTGAGCAACACCCCCACCATGCCGGGGGGAAAAGTCGCCTGGGCAAAGGCTTCGGCCAGGTCGGCACCGTCTTGGCCACCACCCACTTGGCAAAACACGAGTTCGCGATGGCTAGGCAGCCCCAATTGCTGCACCTGGGTGTGGGCAGCGGCAGTTAAGTACTGAAGTCGAGTGCGAGGGTCGAGGTAGCCCAGAGGACGCAGCTTAGCCACGATATCGGCAGGAAAGCGGTACTCCTGCCGCAGATCGTAGACCTTAGGGTCGCCGTAGACCCAGACCGTATCGTAGTAGCGCCGAATGGCGGCAATATTCTCCGCTCTCTGCCAGTCGCGATGGACGGCGGCGGGGGTGTCGAGCACGTCGCGCAGGCCCAGCACGCAGCGAGTACTGAGGTGACGACGAATGTATGCCAAAGTGGCATCTAGCTCACGCACTGCGCCTCGGGGCACGTTGTCGACAATCAGCACATCGGGGCGAAAATTTTTGACGGCAGCCAGTATGAGCTGCGATCGCAGCTGCACAATCTCTTGCAACCCCAACCCCAGCCGCCGCGCCTCATACCCGCCATCGCTGTTCTTAGAGAGGGCTGGCAGAGTCAGTGTATCCATTCCCGCAATCACTGGGGTCGGATTGGCATCGCCCATGCCGCTCACCAGCAAAATGTCGGCCTCCAGACCGGCGCTGCCGATAGCCTGGGCAATCAGCAGATTGCGGCGCTTGTGCCCCAACCCCATGGTGTCGTGGGAGTAGAGCATAATGCGCGGCTTTGAGGCGGGGGCGGGCGGGGCGATCGCACGACTACCCCGCTGCCTAGCTCTACCTTTAGCACCTGCCAGGGGCTGAAGGGGTGAAATCTGTGGCTGACTATGTGTGGACAAAACGGCCTCCTGACGGCTTAGAGCGAAGTAATTAAGCCATTCACGATTAAAGATGAGTTAAGAGTCGACAAAGTTCCTAAAATCCCGTTTTTTTGAGAAAATCAGAGAATTTTTGTCGGAAAACATGACTTCCCATCCTTATTCTGCCGATCTTGTCTAAATCATCCGTGAAAGTTAAATGAGACCATTCTCACATAGCCATCCAAAGTTCCTGCCACTCGAGCCACTACCCTCAGCCCGAGAGTTGTACTCACATTGGTTAGACCACCCAAAAACCCTAAGCCTTCAAACGTTCTAGCCCGCACAGGCTGCTCTCAGCCATGCCCCACCCCACCCTCTACAGCCCAACGCCGCCACCCAAACCCTAGATACTGTCAATTACGCAGTGGTCATTTTGAATTTGGGTTGTTACAGTGAATTAGCTTTGAGTTTTGTAAAGAAAGTATTAACGAAACTTATATGTGGTGACGTTTGGTGATATGCCGAGTCGCCCTCCACCGTGAGGAGTTCCCTTTGACCATGTCTGCCATCACCATTTTTTGCGACTTCGACGGCCCTATCGCCGACGTGTCTGACCGCTACTACGCCACCTACCGACAGGGTCTAGGGTGGATACAGGCCGCCGCCCAAGCTCAGGGAGATCCTCTAACCGTGCGCTACCTGTCCAAATCTCAGTTTTGGACTTTTAAGCAAAATCGCATACCCGATCGCCAGATCGCCCATTGGTCTGGGCTCAACGGCCCCCAGATAGACGCCTTTTTGGCCCAGGTCAGCCGTATTGTCAACCAAGCGGCCCTGCTCGACCACGACCAGGTGCAGCCCCAGGCCCGAGCCGGACTCGATATTTTACGCCAGTGCGGTGTGCGGGTAGTGCTCGTTACCCTGCGCCCCCCCGACCAGGTCCTAGAGTTTCTCGCTCAGCACGATCTGGAATGGGCCATTAGCGACCTCTACGGCATGCCCCAGGCTGAAGCGGCCTACAACAACCAGGCCAACCACAAGGTAGACCTATTGAGGACGGCGATCGCCACCCAGCAGCGCCAGGGCTACGACCTCAGCCAAGCCTGGATGATCGGCGACACTGAAGCTGACATCATGGCGGGTCAAGCTCTTGGCATCGACACCGTTGCCGTCACCTGCGGCATCCGCAGTGATAGCTATCTCCAGGGGTTTCGCCCCACCCACCTAATGCCTGACCTGTGGACTGCCTGCCAGAGGCTCCAGCAGCGGGTCACCTTGAAGAGATAATCAGCCAACAGAAGAACGGAGCAGAAATTTCTGCTCCGTTCTTCTAGTCGCGGGTAAAGCCTTCTAGTCGCGGTCAAAGCGCCCCCACCAGCGGTTGAGGGGGTAATACAGTGCCGGCGCCCACAGGCTGCTGAGAATGGCTGAGCTGAGGGCGATGCGCTGATGATAGAGCCAGATTGTGCCCAGGGGCGGATAGAGAGAGTCGGCAGAGATGAGCTGATTAAAGCTGATTTGCAGCGCCAGCACCGTTTCGGCAATCACGGCCATGGCAAATACAATTAGCGCCACCGAGACAATGTCTTCTTGCAAGTAGCGCTGCTTTTGCAGTCGCGCCGTCAGCACCCCCACCACGATCAGGCTCAGGGTATGGGTGGGGTCGGGCGCGGTCATGGCATCTTGCAGCAGGCCGAGAACGAGACCGGCGATCGCCGCCTCCCACTGGGTGCGCTTCACGCTCCAGGCTACTATCCAAATTAGCAGCCAGTGGGGCGACACGCCCAGCAGCTCCATCCCCGGTATACGACTGGGCAGCAGCAGCAGACAGATCAACACCGATGCCGCCGTCACCGCACTATTGATTGCCCAAGGCCGTCGCCAGACCGGCAGTGACGAAACCCGTGACACAGAGGTCATGGCCCATCCTCAAGAATGACCGCAGGTTCTTCCCCAGGCAGCACTGGTGCGTCAACCGTTTCCTGGGGCTCAAAGGGGTGAATGACCGCCCATTCTAAAACGGGCAGAGGCGACGACAGCTGAATCACAGCCTCCGGGGCAGGGCTCTTAGTCAAATCGATCGACTCGATGCGCCCGATAGGAATATCGCGAGGAAACAGACGGCTGTAGGACGAGGTGACAATTACATCACCAGCCTTGACATCGGGAATTTTTTCAAAAAATTCAATGACCACCCGATTATTTGACTGCCCCCGCACTACTCCCATGGCCCGGCTGCGGCTGACTTTGGCACCCACCCGGCTGGTCGGATCGCTGATCAACAGCACCCGGCTGGTGCTAGGCGACACCGCCACCACCCGACCGACGAGCCCGCCAGGCCCGGTGACCACGTGGCCCACGGCTACGCCACTGCGGCTGCCTCGATTGAGAATGGCATGCTGCCACCAATGGTCGGCAGCCCGGCCAATGACTGCGGCCCTGATGCCCTCGATGGGTAAGGCATCGGTGTAGGCTTCTAGAGTTTGTAGCGCACGATTTTGATACTCCAGCTCGACAATACGCTGCTGAAGCTCAAGAATATAGCTGCTCTCAAACTGTTCATCGCGACTGAGACCTGGCTGCAGTGGTCGAGTCAGCCAGTGATAGGCCTCATAGACAACAGCACCATCGTTGGCCCGCATCACCCAAGCGGTCGAAACAGCCAGGGTAATCAATCCAGCTTTGAGGGCGTGGCGAGTCCACCAGCGTCGTAGGGCAAACATACTTGTTGGTTATAAATAAACCTCATCCCAGTCCGAAAGCTGAGTTCTGCCTGGGGAAAACTACAGACCCCGAGCTAGACTTAGCACAACTCTAGGGTGAGCCCTACATGCTCGATCGCCCGCTGAAAACCCGACCCATTTGGCTGAAGTTTTCAAGCACACGCCCAGTGCCGAGCACAACGCAGCTCAGTGGGTCGGCGGCGACGTGAACTAGAATGCCGGTCTCATGGCTAATCAGGGTATCGAGCCCCTTCAGTAGGGCACCCCCCCCGGCTAGCATAATGCCGCGATCGATAATGTCGGCAGCCAGTTCCGGTGGGGTGCGCTCTAGGGTGCGCTTCACCGCCTCAACAATAACTGAGAGGGGCTCGGCCATGCTCTCGCGAATTTCGGCACTCTTGACGGTAACGGTGCGAGGCAGACCTGACAGCAGGTGTAAACCCCGCACATCCATAGCGATCTCGTGATCGTCGGGGCTGGGGTAAGCCGAGCCGATGTTGATTTTGATCTCTTCGGCGGTGCGCTCACCCACGACCAGGTTGTGCACCTTTTTCATATAGCTAGAGATAGCTTCGCTCAGCTCATCGCCCGCTACGCGCACCGACTCGCTCAGCACCGTGCCCTGAAGGCTAAGCACGGCCACCTCAGTGGTGCCACCACCGATATCGACAATCATATTGCCGGTGGGCTCGGCCACCGGCAGCCCAGCACCGATCGCCGCAGCTACGGGTTCGTCGATCAAATAGACCATGCGCGCCCCAGCCTGCTGGGCGGCATCCATTACGGCTCGACGCTCTACCCCAGTGACACCGCTAGGAATGCCGATCACAATGCGTGGCGACACCAGGGTACGCCCTTCGTGCACTTGGCGAATAAAATGCTTGAGCATGAGCTCGGCAGTATCAAAATCGGCAATAACGCCGTCGCGTAGGGGGCGGAGGGCTACGACGTTGCCGGGAGTACGACCTAGCATGCGCTTGGCTTCTTCGCCCACCGCCAGAGGTTTCTTTTCAACCTGGTCAATGGCTACTACAGAGGGTTCTTGCAAGACGACCCCTTTGCCAGAAACATATACGAGGGTATTGGCCGTACCTAGGTCAATGCCCATATCGCGGGAAAATCTGTCGAAGAAAGCCACAGGCAATAACGCCCCTACACTAGAAAAAACAGAGCATCAACGCTAGCGCAAACCTTTGGGCATTGACGTTGATATCGAAGTGGATTCTATTACGTTTCGTATCGATGCGTCCAGTAAAAAAATAAGGATTGGGTAAGGAAAAATTAGCTACTGGCATCGCGTTGGCGGCGCAGTATTGACAGGCTGGGGGGTGTGGGGTTTACGCCAACGCTCATTGGCCAACAAATATAAGGAGATCTCTGGAAAAATAAAGACATTCTCCCGCAGGGGCGCAGAGCGCCATCAGGAGACAACAAAAATACCGAAGACTTTTGTGGTCAGAATTGGTCTCAGGGTTATCCATAGCCCGCCTCCTGACATCGCCCAGAGCGCTCTGGGTGCTGTCCGATGATTCAGAGTTTCGCCTACAATGCGAAAACGTGAGTTGGGCGAGTGCTGATGACGATTAATGTGGTAACTCTTGTAGGCCGGGTGGGCACTGACCCAGAGGTTAAATATTTTGAGTCTGGCACGGTGAAGTGCAATTTGACCCTAGCGGTGCGGCGGCGATCGAGTCGCGACGACAAGCCCGATTGGTTTAACCTGGAGCTTTGGGGCAAAACCGCTGAGATTGCGGCTAACTACGTGCGCAAGGGCAGCCTAATCGGGGTCAGCGGGTCACTCAAATTCGACCACTGGCAAGATCGGGCATCAGGAACTCCCCGCTCTAAACCTCTGATCAAAGTTGAAAATCTAGACCTTTTGGGGTCAAAGAGGGACAACGAAGCGCCCACAGGCTACAGCGACGACGAATTTTAGGTGTGCCAGCTGGCGGCAGGCGATGCTCACCGCCAGCAACATTGCACCTTGCTTCAGAACTTTGCTCAAGACATGTCTGGAAGCTGCCGGTGAGAGTCTTCGAGCCAGTCAAAAATTTGGCTGAGCTGCTCGGTGCTGACCAGGCCGTATTGCCAGAGCGCCATGGGCAAAAGATTGGTTGCCTGCCCCGCTTTGCGCAACCCCATGGCGATCGCCTGTGAAGACAGCGCCATTTCGGTCTGCAAAAACTCAATGAGTTGGTGGTGGCGCTGGGAGGGCATGACAAACCAGGGCAGTGGCGACAAGTTAGGCTTCACTATAGCGAGCCTGGCCCAGGTTTGCCTCTGCCCTGGGAAGATGTGCCTGTCTATCTCAGGCTTGAGCCGGTTCAATCCAGAGGTGGATGAAGGGGGGCTATTGGGGACGACTTTCTAAGTAGTCGGCCAGCCGAGTCAGGGTGTCGTTGAGTTTTTCCTCGATGGTCAGCTCTGCCGCCTCGGCTGCCTCGACGGCTTCCTTGCGCTTCAGCTTCTCAAAGCTGCGGATGATCAAGAACAGCACTAGGGCAATGATGGCAAAGTCGACGATGGTGCCCAAAAAGCTGCCCAGGCGAATGCCCGGCCCTACCACCGCCTCGCGCCAGTCGGTACCGGCCCCAGACAGGAGCGGGTTAATGATGGCGGGCATCAGCACATCTTCTACTAGAGAGCTGATGATAGCCCCAAAGGCAGTGCCAATAATCACCGCTACCGCCAGATCAACCACGTTGCCCTTCAGGGCAAATGCTTTAAAGTCTTCCCAAAAACTACGGACACGACGTCCACTACCATTGGCCATAGGACTCTACTCCTCACGGGGTTTACTGCTTAGTAAGCAAAGCTCACATTAGTACAGACCCCCAAAAGAATCTACTGGCAACCAATCATTTGGGCTAGCTGATCAGCGACCCTGCCGACCAATCGACGCGCACTCTGATTTTTAGTTTTGACGCTGCACTAAGGCGGTAGTGTCTTTTGCCATAGCCCCTGTAAAGAAGCACTGGGGTAGCGATCTGGCCTCAGGAAAGCATAAAATTTTCTCCTGAGGAGGCGCTGGAGGCTGGTGTGTAGAGAATCGGAGCTTAAAGAGGCAGAGGGCAGGGCTTAAAGTGCTGTTAACCCGGCCTGGGTAAACAGAGCTATAAGATTGCCAAGCAAGATTAACAATCAACATTTCTGGTAGAGCCGTTGCACCATGCTAGAACCCACTCAAGTCATTGAACTGTTTTTGACTGCGCCCCACATTCTCGAAGTCAAGGCCGGGGAGACCATCTTTGAGGTCGGCACGCTTGGGGATGTCATGTACGGTTTGATCGAGGGCGAGGTAGAGATGCATGTGAATGGCCACGCCTTTGAAACCATTGCCCATGGCGATGTGTTTGGAGAAGGGGCGCTGGTGCAAATTCCCCCCGTGCGGGCCTCTACGGCGGTGGCCAAGACCGACTGCAAACTGGCGGTGGTAGACAAGGCCCACTTTATGTTTTTGGTGCAGGAGACACCGCTGTTTGCCCTGGAGGTGATTCGCAGCCTCTCTAGCCGACTGCGCAAGGTCAAGGCGCTGGCCTAGGTCTGGCCCCAAACCCTGCCGATGGGAGATGATGGGGAGCCTAGCTGGGATGTGCGACTCAGTTTGGACGCTTTTGTGGCACGACAGTGTCACAGCGGTCGTCTTGATCCTCTAAACTGCACCTCAGTAACGATAGTGAATACGGTTGAGACCGAGGAGTGACAGGATGGATGCAGCCGCCCTCTGGCAACGCTACAAAGACTGGCTCTACTACCACGAAGGTCTGGGCTTTTACTTAGATGTCAGCCGCATGGGCTTTGACGATGCCTTTGTGGCCAGCATGCAGCCTCGCTTTGAGAAAGCGTTTGCAGATATGGCGGCGCTAGAAGCGGGGGCGATCGCTAACCCCGACGAAGACCGCATGGTGGGTCACTACTGGCTGCGAGATGCTGACCTGGCTCCCACCCCCGAACTGAAGCAAGACATCCTCGAAACCCTCACCAGTATTGAGCAGTTTGCCAGTCAGGTACGCACTGGAGGCATTACGCCCCCCGGCCAGGCGCGCTTCACCGATGTGCTCTCCATTGGCATTGGCGGCTCAGCGCTGGGGCCGCAGTTTGTTGCCCAGGCCCTGGGGCCAGACTTTCCGCCGCTGGATATTCACTTTATCGACAACACCGACCCCGAGGGCATCGATCGCATTCTCGCCCGCCTCGAAGACAAACTGCCCACCACCCTGGTAATTGTCACCTCAAAGTCGGGGGGCACCGCCGAAACCCGCAACGGCATGGTCGAAGTGCGTACCCGGTTTGAGCAGCGGGGGCTAGATTTTCCCAAGCAGGCGGTCGCCGTCACCGGACGGGGCAGCAAACTCGAAAATCAGGCTCTCAGCGAGGGCTGGCTGACGACCTTCCCCATGCGCGACTGGGTGGGGGGTCGCACCTCTGAGCTGTCGGCGGTGGGCCTACTGCCAGCGG
This sequence comes from Pseudanabaena sp. PCC 9330, assembly GCF_055795045.1. Classification (NCBI taxonomy): domain Bacteria; kingdom Bacillati; phylum Cyanobacteriota; class Cyanophyceae; order Pseudanabaenales; family Pseudanabaenaceae; genus Pseudanabaena; species Pseudanabaena sp. PCC 9330. Next base: position 77,351 of record NZ_JAYFES010000107.1, read on the forward strand.
CCCTGCAAAACATCAGCATTCGCTCTATTCTCGGTGGTGCCAAGGAAATGGATGCCGCCACCCGTGTTTCTAACCTGCGCCGCAACCCGGCGGCCCTGATTGCCCTGGCTTGGTACTATGCGGGCAACGGCAAGGGGGAGAAAGACATGGTGGTGCTGCCCTACAAAGACAGTTTGCTGCTGTTTAGCCGCTACCTGCAACAGCTGGTGATGGAGTCGCTGGGTAAGGAAAAAGATTTGGATGGCAACCTGGTCTACCAGGGCATTGCCGTCTACGGCAACAAGGGCTCTACCGATCAGCATGCCTACGTGCAGCAGTTGCGCGAGGGGGTGGCCAGCTTCTTTGTCACCTTTATTGAAGTGCTCAAGGATCGGAGCGGCGATTCAGCCGAGATGGAGCCCGGTGCCACCAGCGGTGACTTCCTCTTTGGCTTTTTGCAGGGAACTCGCAAGGCTCTCTACGAAAACCAGCGCCAGTCTATCACCCTGACCATTCCTGATGTCAACGCCCATACCGTGGGGGCTCTGATCGCCCTGTATGAACGGGCGGTGGGCTTTTACGCCTCGCTGGTGAATATTAATGCCTACCACCAGCCGGGGGTTGAGGCGGGCAAGCAGGCCGCCGCCGGGGTGCTCGACCTGCAACAGGCGGTGGTCAAGGCTCTCGCCCAGAGCCCCGAACCGCTTACCTTGAGCGAGCTGGCTGAGCGGGCTGGGGCGTCAGGCCAGGTAGAGACTATCTATGCGATCGCCCGTCACCTCCATGCCAACCAGCGCAACCTGATCATTCACGGCAACCCTGGCCACCCCGAGGCGATCAAGATCGCGGCGCTCCAGTAGCCTGCTTCTAACGATCCCACTTCTAGCTTTCCCAATGGTGCTCCCCTAGTCGGGGATCCACACGTAGGGGCTACCCGACACTGAGACCCCCCCCTCCCGCGAAAACCGCACGACCACCAGCCGGGAGTTGTCGCGCCCTAGATCGAGGTAGCCGCTGGCCCAGCGGTCAGATCGCACAACGCCAGTGATTTCGAGTCGGTAGCCTCCAGCGGGCAGGTAAAGGGTTTTTTGGCGATCGAAATTGCTGGGCTGGTGCACCGCGCGACCGTTGAGGTAAACGGTACCCCATTCACTCCCCTGGGCATCGAGCTCTACCCTAACCTGGGTGTCTTCACGTCGAGGCAGCGGGTAGGGCGGCACAATAATGATCGACGGATGGCGAAGGGTGGTAGGCCGTTGGCGAATAATGATTTGGGTGGAGCTCTGGGTGGGCGATCGCCGAATGATGGTTTCTTGTGCCGCAGTCAACGGTGCCCAAGTCATCGCTAGTACCGCTACTAGGCCATAGCCCCATTGCCTTCGCCGGGGCCACTTGCTGCCCCCACTGCCCTGAGCGGGAATGCGATCGGCGCGTGCCATATTAACTCTCATGTGCGTCATAGCCTTAAACTGTTGCCCCTGGTTCGCCCCTGGGGCGTCTGGGGTAGCTGCACCCGGCTTCATCGAGTTTGACCTGGAGGTGGCTGGAGAACTCCAGGCACCTAACGGGTAGATATCCACACCTCAGGCTGCCCACCCAATTCAGTAAAGTTGACTAAAATCTAACTAATGGAAAATCAAATCTCCAGGGCTAGAAGCTAAGCTAGCTCTAATGATTGGCCTAGTTTGGGCGATCGCCCTTCCTGGAGCAGTTAAGTCTATTGTGCCAAATCTATTGCGTTGTAGAGGATAGGGCTTTGAGTAATACCAGCAATTTTCGTGAAGCTATCAGCAAGGCCAGGGGCCAGGCTCTAGTCGGCCCCAACGTGATTAAAAATGCGCTGCCCTACGTGGGCGGCGGCCTGATCTTGACCGCCCTGGGCTCCTTTGGCGGCCTGAGCGTGATGGCCAGCAATCCAGCCATCTTTATGCCCACCTTCTGGGTCGCCTTCATTGCCCAGATTGCGCTGTTTTTTGTGGCTATGAATGTCGCCTCTAAGGGCAATAACAGCACCGCTCTGCCCCTGTTGGCGACCTACAGCCTGCTCACCGGCTACACTCTCAGCGGTCTGCTGGCCGTTGCCCTGGGCACTGCTGGGGTCGGTGTGACTGGCATTGGTGCGTCGGCTTTGGCCTGCGGGGTGGTCTTCATCGCCGCCCGCCAGATTGGCTCTAACCTGTCTGAAGAAGACGGCTTTGCCCTGACCAAAACCATCGGCATCGGCGTGGTCGCCATTCTGATTGCGGTGGTGGGTCAATTTATTTTCGCCATGTTTGGCGGCCCCATTCCCCAGTTTCTCGACATCGCTATTTCAGCTTTTGGCGTGCTGGTCTTCTGTGGCGCTTCCGTAGTAGATTTCTTCATTCTGCCTCGCACCTATAAAGACGAGCAGTACCTGTCGGCGGCGCTGTCGATGTACCTCACCTACATCAACCTGTTTGTGTTTATTCTGCGTCTGCTGATCGCCATTAACCGCGACTAATGCAGGCACGACTAATGCAGGCATAGATTGAGCACAAGCCCCGGAGACATCTCTGGGGCTTGTGTTTGGGCCTGCGGTTTACGTTTGTTTAAACTAAAAGCTGTTGTTTACCCCAGTGCACCATGACCGTCGATGCCAATTTGCTGGAACTGTTGTTCAACGGCGCAAATCTATTTGTGCTGCCTTTCTGGACGCTGATGGTGCTGGTGCCCAACACCAAACTCACCCGTACCGTGATGGGGTCATGGTTACCCTTTGTGGGCTTAGCAGCGGTGTACCTATTTTTGTTTGTCACGAGCTTTACCAATGTGGAGGGCATTGACGCCTTTTCTGACCCCAATCTGGGCCTAGCGGAGCTGGCGGGGCTGTTTGCCAACTCCCATGTCACCGCCACAGGCTGGGTGCACTTTTTGGTGTTTGACCTGTTTGTGGGTCGATGGATCTACTGGCAGGGCCAGGAGAATGGGGTATTTACTCGCCACTCTCTGGCTCTGTGCCTATTTGCTGGCCCCCTAGGACTGCTGTCGCACCTGACCACTGCCGCCCTGTGGCAGCGTTTGCAGCGGCCCGCTGCCGAGCCCATTGCCCCCCTGGCCAGCGAGACTAGCGATTAGCCGATCTTTGGAGCTTTGATCGACCAATCTATGACTGTCTGAGCCGTAGCCTCGTGACCTTGCTGCCGATGGTGGGTTTGAGCAGCGATCGCGACAGCGCTAGCCCACGGCAACCTCGGTGAACTGAGGCTTAAACGGCGAGTGAAACCCCAGCACAACCCAAACATTCACGCAAATCTAAGAGGAAAACACCTTGGGTAGAGCTAGATTTGCCAAGGCCCAGCTGCTTTCTGGGCTGACATTCCTGGCCGCAATGGTGATGACGTTTATCCTGGTGCAATCCTTCTGGGCTCAGGCGCTTCGGGGCATGGCGCTGATGACCTTCCCTGGTATACAGGGTGCCCTAACCGCCAAAAATGCCTTTGACCAGAGCCGCCTGACCCGGTTTAGCCCGGTACTGGTCAGCGTAGAACTGGTCTGTGCGGTTTTTTTGGCCGTGGCCGCTGGGGTAGCGCTGGTGGGGGCTAGATCACTGCCGGTGCTCTATGGCAGCTGGGTCGTTGCTGCGATCGCTACCCTGATACTGGCGATCGCCGCCGCACTAGATGTAACAGGGGCCATGCGCCGCAGGCAAAATCATCGCCGGGCACTGATCAAGCTCCTGCTGCAAAGCGTAGCGTTGATCCTATACAGCATTCTGCTGATGTGGACGGGGCTGCTGTTGTTACTCTCGCTGACGGGCGAGTCGTATATGGGCAATTGAGGTGGTTGTGTTGGGTGCAATCAGATTATTCGATCTGTAAAACTGTCGAACAGAACTGATTTAACCGTTAGGCAACTTGACCTGACGGAGCTACTAGGCGCATGGAAGTTCACATTTACCCTTGCCCCTTTCGGACGGGATGGATTTACTGTGACATCCGTGCCAACGATAGACAGGTGCATTCAGTTCATATCGATGCCTTTAACGCTTACTTACAGTGCCAGCATCTGGATGGGGCTGGAACCGATATCAATATCGATGTCCCTGGGGAAAATCTGAAAAAGCTGAGAGAACAGTATAAACAGCAACATAAAAATCACAAGATATGATCTCAACCTCACGGGCACTGTCCCCATGGGTGGCATAGATAGCTTTCGCATCCCTCGTGGTCTGCTACCAGTACTCACAAATAACCTGAGTTTGGGCTGAGAAAACTCCCTGGAGAAGGAGGCCCACTGTCCTCTCCCAAGGAGGGGACGGCTCAGGTTGAGTAAGCCATCTGTGAAGTCGCATCTACGTGGACCTCAACAAATTCCCAATCAGTTGCTTGCCTCTGCCCGAGGGATTGCATCGTACTTGCCATCCTTGATGTTTCATAACCCATCCTTACCTATACTGGTACCTTGGTGCCTTTATGGCCGTCCCGGCTACACTGCCTCAGATTAACCGCCAAGGAGTCCCATGTCTGTCATCCGTGCCCTGCATCAACAGTTGGTCAGCAAAGAACGCACTGCGGTAGAGATTACCCAGGGCTACCTTGACCAAATTGCAGCCCTGGAACCCAAAGTTCACAGCTATCTGACGGTGACCGGCGAACAGGCCCTGGTCCAGGCGGCTCAGGTCGATGCTCGCATTGCAGCGGGCGAAGACATTGGCCTGCTCACCGGCATTCCCATCGCGCTCAAAGACAACCTCTGTACCCAGGGGGTACGCACCACCTGCGGGTCAAAGATTCTAGAGAACTTTGTGCCACCCTACGAGTCGACGGTGACGGGCAAACTGCGGGATGCGGGGGCGATCGCCCTGGGCAAGACCAACCTCGATGAGTTTGCCATGGGCAGCTCCACCGAAAACTCTGCCTACGGCCTGACGGGCAACCCCTGGGATGTGAGCCGGGTACCGGGTGGCTCGTCTGGGGGGTCTGCCGCCGCCGTCGCTGCGGGAGAATGCGCCGTCGCTCTAGGGTCGGATACGGGGGGCTCCATTCGCCAGCCTGCGGCCTTCTGTGGCGTGGTGGGGCTCAAGCCTACCTACGGGTTGGTCTCGCGCTTTGGCCTGGTGGCCTACGCGTCGTCGCTAGACCAGATCGGCCCGCTGACTCGTACGGTCGAAGATGCGGCGATTTTGCTGGGCGGCATTGCCGGCCACGACCCCCGCGACTCCACCAGTTTAGATGTGCCGGTGCCCGACTACACCCAGCACCTCAAGACCGACCTCAAGGGTCGCAAAGTCGGCATCATCACCGAAACCTTTGCTGCCGAGGGCATTGACCCCGCCGTACGGGCCGCCACCGAGAAAGCCATCCAGCAGTTAAAGGATTTGGGGGCCGAAATTCAGGAGATCTCTTGCCCCCGCTTTCCCTACGGGTTGCCCACCTACTACATCATTGCCCCGTCGGAGGCTTCGTCGAACCTGGCCCGCTACGACGGCGTCAAGTACGGTGCCCGTAACGCCAATGACAGCCTCATGACCATGTACACCAAAACCCGAGCCGAGGGCTTTGGGGCCGAGGTCAAGCGGCGGATTATGATCGGCACCTACGCCCTATCGGCGGGCTACTACGACGCCTACTACCTCAAGGCCCAAAAGGTGCGCACCCTGATCAAGCAAGACTTTGAGACTGCCTTTGACCAGGTGGATGTGCTGGTGTGCCCCACCGCCCCTACCACCGCCTTCAAAGCGGGCGAAAAGGTGGACGACCCGCTGAGCATGTACCTGTCTGACTTAATGACCATTCCGGTTAACCTGGCGGGGCTGCCGGGGCTGAGCCTGCCCTGCGGCTTTGATGACCAGGGGCTGCCTATTGGCCTGCAAATTATTGGCAACGCCCTGCGCGAAGATCTGCTGTTTGAGGTGGGTTACGCCTACGAGCAGGCAACCGAGTGGCACGGGCGGATACCTGCGATCGCCTAGGACATGTCATCAGTGTTACCACACCCGACCCAAAAACAGGCTAAGGGCTGCAACTAATTGATTACAGTCCTTAGCCATCCATTGATCCAGGGTAGAAAAACCGTCACATCGATAGGCTAGCAGACCACTGGGATCTCCGATAATAGAGAAGCAGGCAGGCTGAATAGGTCTGTTCCCAAGATGGCTTTGACGGATTTTTCCCCTGTCATTGCTGCCCTATTCGTGAAACCTTTCTAAGCGTTATTCATGCCCATGATCAAGTTGTTGGTTGGTGTTTTGGGTGTGACAGGGCTGGTTTACGTGGGGTTGTGCGGGTGGCTGTGGGTGTCGCAGCGGCGGTTGATGTATCTGCCGAGTAGCGCCATGGGGGCAACCCCTGGCGACCTGAGGTTGGGCTACGAAGAGGTATGGATACCGGTAGCCGGGGCCGACGGTGGGCAGTTGCACGGGTGGTGGTTGCCGTCAGATCGCCCTGACGACTTCACCATTCTCTACCTGCACGGCAATGCGGGAAATATTTCGAGCAACCTCGCTAAGGCGGCGGCCCTTCGAGCCGTCGGTGCTGCGGTACTGGCGGTTGACTACCGTGGCTATGGGCTGAGTTCGGGGCCGTTTCCCAATGAGCAGCGCCTCTATCACGACGCCTGGGCCGCCTGGCAGTTTTTGCACCGGGAGAAGGGCGTTTCTCCCCAGCACTTGGTGATTTACGGGCACTCTCTGGGCGGTGCCATCGCTATCGACTTAGCGCGGCAGATTCCCCATCTGGGGGGGCTGATCGTAGAGGGGTCTTTTACCTCCATGGCCGATATGGCGACGCTGTCTGCCTACAACAGTTGGTTTCCGGTGCGGTGGTTGCTCACCCAGCGGTTTGAGTCGCTGGCTAAGGTGCCACAGTTGTCGGTGCCCACCCTCTACCTACACGGGTTAGCTGATGCCTCGGTGCCGGTCACGATGAGCGAATCGCTCCACAGCGCCACTCCCAGCCCGGCAGATCTCTGGCTGGTGCCTGGGGCTGACCACAACGATCTGCTCGATTGGACGGAAGATGATTTTGCCCGGCGGATTCGAGCTTTTTTGCAGAACCACGCCTGGGCCCACCACTGAGATCAGGTCTGCAAAGCTGTGGTAAATCTGTGCTCTGCTGGAAGGGAGTGGCCGGCAAATTTGCTATGGTAGGCAGAATTTGCGATCGCCCAAGCGGTGCGATCGCATTTGGCGATCTAGGGCGTATCTGTCCACGGTATTCCTATGGCTCAACCTTTTACATAAACTTCTATGGCTCGTCTTTCCACCGAACTCAATCGCTATTTTTTTGAAGAGGTCACTACGCCCCAGGTCACCCTCAAGGAAATTTTAACTCTGGCCGGTGAGCGTACCTTTGGTTTTTTGTTTGTGCTGCTGGCGCTGCCCTCGGCGCTGCCGTTGCCAGCACCGGGCTACTCGGTACCCTTTGGTATCGTCCTTTTTCTGCTGGCGGTGCAGCTAATTGCGGGCCGCACCCGCCCCTGGATGCCCGAAAAATGGAACGACAAACAGTTTGACCTGGTATCGGTGCAGAAAATTGTCAAGGCGGGCAGTCCATGGCTGCGGCGGCTAGAAGCGATCTCTCGACCGCGCCTGAGCCCTGTGTGTACTAGTGTGCCTGGGCGTACGGTGCTGGGGTTGGCGATCGCGCTGATGGCCATCTCCATGATGATTCCGATTCCGGGCACCAATACCCTACCGGCTATGGGCATTTTTGTGACGGGTTTTGGCCTGCTCGACGACGACGGTGCCATCAGCCTGGGCGGTCTGGTGCTGTGTGTGATGGGAGGCATTCTCACCACGCTAATTTTGACCTTTGGCTACGAGGCGGTTAAAACCGGCATCGAGTTTCTCAGTAACCGATTGTTTTAGGGCTAGCTCACCCCTAGGGTCAGCCTCCAACGCCGCAGGGTACCGGTGGCACCGGCAGCACTATCTACCACCCGCAGTCGCCAAGAGCCCTGGGCTGGTTGGCCCAGCACTCTGACGAGCACCGGGGTGGTCTCCAGGCTATAGGTTTGGCGAAGCTCCCGTTGACGGCCCAGGGTGCGGCCTTGCAGCAGCACAGTCGTACCGCTGGGGGCAACTAAGCTCAGGCTGATATCCCCTAAAAACTCGTGATCCAGGGCGACATCCACGCTGATATCAGTTACGGCCCCGGCAGCAGCGATTCCCGAAGGGATCGCTTCGCGAATCGCCACACTGCTCTCTACTCCGCCCGGCTGATTGTCTGGGATGGCCTGTTCGGTCTGGTTTTGCTGCTCTACTACTCGCCCTAGCTGCCGTCCGGCAAACCCTCGCCGCTGGGCCTCGCGCACCGCCGCCGCCGCGTTCACCTTGCCGTAGCCAAACCACTGGGAGTGGCCGTTGGCGTTGTAGGTGCCGTACAGAAGGCCGAGCTGGGGGTCGGGATTGCGATCGACAATTTTGTCGGCGGTAGTCTGAAGAATTTCGCGCACCTGGCAGGCCGTCAAATTGGGGTTGACTGACAGCATCAGCCCCGCCACCCCCGCCACCACCGGGCAAGAGCTAGAGGTGCCGCCAAAGGTATTGGTAAAGTCGTCGCGGCTGTAGCCCTCTCCCTGGGTGCGATCGCTCGTCACCATGCCCAGCCCCGGCAGCACCTGGCGAATGGGCGGCCCGGTCTGCACATTGCCCACCTGGGGCAGCGCCATGCTCGGGGGCGCGTTGTTGCTGGGGGCCGTCACCGCGATGTGCTCGCCCCAGTTGCTGTAGGCCGCCTTGGTGCCCAAGCTGGTCGACGCCGACACCGCAATCACATCGGGGTGAATGGCAAAGCCGCTCAGCCATCGAGTTGCCCCACTGAGGGCATTGGAGGGCCACTGAGTTTCGTTGACGGTGCCGCTGACCGGGCGGTTAGCGTTGCCCGCCGAAAACACAATCACACAGCCCTTGCCGTTGCGCCCGGCGGTAGCCGCCCTCGTCAGCGCATTGGTCTGACGCAGCGTCAGCGGAAAGTAGTTGGCCGCAGGCGACCAGCTACAGGTAATCACATCGGCTCCCCGCCGCACCGCTTCGTCAAACAGCTGCTCGATCGCACTGTCGTCGATAAAGCCCGTAGTGCGAATGGGCATAAAGGCGCAGCCCGGTGCCACCCCAACAATGCCAATGGCATTTTCTTCGCCAATGGCCAGACCCGCCACCGCCGTGCCGTGGTTATCGCTGGGCTGGCTGGGCAGGGGCACCGCGTCTTTATCTCTCAAATCGAGTGGGGCTACCAGCTTGCCCATACCCTGCAGGTCGGGGTGGTTGAGGTCAAAGCCGTCGTCGCTGACAGCAATCACCACCGATCGCGCCCCTCGGGTAATATCCCAGGCGGCCTCGGCAGAGATATGTGACCCTGCCGCCAAGCTGGCCCCACCGCTGTGGGACAGGTGCCACTGCTGGGGAAAGCGATCGTCCGTCGGGCGGTAGAGCCCCCCAGTTGCGATCGCCAGGTTAGGCTCTGCCGTCAGCACCGTAGCCATCGCCATCAGCCGGTTGGCCAGCTTAATTGGGTTCTCGGGGGCCGCTGGGGTAACCGTGACCACAAAGGTGTTGGGAATGCCCACCAGCGGCTTGGCGATCGCCAGCCCCAGCTCCGCCAAACTGGCCTCAATCTGAGCGGCCCCCACGTCGGGGGCAAACTGCACCGTCAGCTGCTCGGTCAGGTAGACCCAGGTTTGGGGGCTATCGACCAGGCAGTAGACATGGCTAGCAAACAGCACCCGGTGATCTTGACGAGCCAGGGCCAGAGTGGGCTCTAGGGCCGCTGCCGCCACCTGCCATTCCACCAGCTGCCCGCCCGCCACTGCCCGCACCGCCTCCGGTCTGAGCCACTGCTGCAACGCCTGGATTGCACCTGGGTCTGCTAGGCGCGTGGTGAACCGGGTGGGCACCTTTTCTAAAAGCAACTCTTCGCCACCGCGCTGCAAAATCTCACCGCTAAAGTCTGGGCGGGGGCCGATGGGAAGGCGAGGGTCGGCGGATGATCCAGTCATAGTTTTTGGCGGTTTCTCCAGCCTACAGCGGTCCAGCCTGGGCGCTTGCACCCAGCCCAGCTCTCGGTGGAGTGGGCAATTACCCACATCCTGAAGGACAATTGCATCACTGGCCCAAACCTAGGTGTTACGCCATACCGAGATGATAAGATACCCCAGTGAATTTCAGTTTGATTGTCCCTCACTATATTTTCTCTATGGCCGCTTCCTGTCGTTCTCTACGTTACTCCCTGGCCAGTTGTGCCGCTGCCGTGCTGTCTGTAGCCCTGGTTGGGGGAATGGCTGAAGCGGCATTGGCCCAAAATGGTGCAGACCCCACTCGGCCCATGACCCAGGCGGCCAACTCCCTGACCATTGCCAGCGGGCAACAGCTGATGACCGAAGCCAGTGCCGCGATCGCTGAGCAAAACTATCCCCTGGCCGAGACTAAGCTCCAGCAGGCGCGCGAAAACTTCAACCAGCTCTCTACCTATTACCAAGAGCTGGCCCAAATGTTTGTCGGCATTGACACCCAGATCAACCGCACCCACCGCGAAAAAGCCCTAGAAACCGCCCAACTGCGTGACCAGGCCGCCTACCAGCTGGCCCTCGTGTACCGTGCCCAAAATCAGCCCAGCCAAGCTGTGCCCCTGCTAATGGAAATTTTACGCAGCCAGCAGCCCACCCGTGACCTGGGCCAGCGCGCCTACCAACAGCTGTTTGAGCTGGGGTTTGTCGATGAACCCTACGCTGGGCGCTCGGCCACTACCCCTGCTGAGCCTGTAACCCCTTAACTCAGGCATCACCCCAAACGCCTGCCTGGTGGTCAGCGATAGCCCAGTGCCATTGGTTAGTGCATTTAGCATCCCAAAGAATGTGGGCCCTTAGCATCGGTAAAATGCTTCAACCAGACTGGCGATCGCCATCAAATGGTCATGTCTCCTGGCAAGATGGTCTTGAGGTAGTTTTCTCCTCCCACCCATCCACCCTTGGAACACAGCAGTCCTATGATTACTCCCGACCAGGTTAGCGCCATGATCAAAGCTGGCCTCCCCGACGCCGACGTGCAGGTGCAAGATTTGACCGGTGGCGGCGACCACTACCAGGTAGTAGTGGTTTCATCAAAGTTTGCAGGGCTCAGCCTGGTGCAGCAGCACCAGCTGGTGTACGGAGCCGTACGCGAGGCCATGTCCTCTGAGGCTATCCATGCGCTAGCCTTAAAAACATACACTCCAGAAGGTTGGGCTACCCAAAGCGCCTAGATCTTGTTCTGTCTCGACTGTTTATTCCGCTTCTCAAAGGTATTGACACTATGGATTCGGCAACTAAAGAAAGGCTCGACCAGCTGGTTCAGACCAACACCATCATGGTTTTCATGAAAGGCAATAAGCTTATGCCTCAGTGCGGCTTCTCCAACAACGTTGTGCAAATTCTCAATGTGCTGGGAGTGCCCTTCGAGACGGTTGATGTGCTGGCTGACCCAGACATTCGCCAGGGCATTAAAGAATATTCAAACTGGCCGACTATTCCCCAGGTCTATATCAACGGCGAGTTTGTGGGCGGTTCCGATATCCTCATTGAGCTTTACCAAAACGGCAAGCTTCAGGAAATGGTTGAAATTGCCTTGGCTTCCTAGGACACCACGCATGATTGCCCCCTTTTCAAGGGGGTTTATTGCAGAGACCTTTGCGAAAGATATAGAACCTGCCTCAACAGTACTGGCCGAGTTGGCCCTGGCCAAGGGGTTGATAGTTGTGCAAGTGTTAAATCCCTAATCTGCCCATTTTGGCAAAACTCAGGGTTCTAGCCAGGGCTGATGGCTGAGCAGGCAAGATTTGGCGAAAAACACTGGGCTCTCTACATCACAGCTTCTCGCTCCAGCCGCAGAGTCACAGGGCCATCGTTGTGGATCTCAACCTGTATCATGGCTCCAAACTGGCCAGTCTCAACCCGCAGTCCGCTCGCATGGGGTGGCGGCGAATTTTTCTTGCCACACGGCTCGAATGCGATCGGCGGCATCGGCCATAGCAGCCTCGCTGGGTGGCTTGCCCAGGGTGCGAAATACCTGTAGTTCCAACCCCTTAAGTCCCAGTTCCTCAGGATGATGACCATCGGGGTAGCGGGGTTGCAGCACAAAGTGCACGTGGTAAGGCGGTTGGTCAACCCACAGACTGACGTAGACCCGTTCGGCTTCCATGGCCAGGGCGATCGCCTCCGACATCTGCTGCAAAAATGGCCCTAAAGACGCCGACTCAGCCATGGACAAATCCCACAGATTTTCTCGGTGGAGGCGGGTTTTAACCACCACCGAACCCAAGCCATAGGGGCCAACGCAGTGATCGGCCACCCACCAGGGGTTCTCGGCAATGGTACCGCCAGGCACTGGCTGACTGCCCGTCAAAAGCTGACAGGCCAAACAGGTGGGCGGGGGGCTGTTGTCGGTCATAGGGGCGGGGCTGCCTACGGGAAGGGCCGTGGAACGGTGACCCTGATTTTAGAGTTTAAAGCAATCTTCGCGACAGTCATACTCCAGCAAATGTCGTCTCTCTTCTGGTTAAAGCCCAAGCTCGTTTGCGCCAGAGCCGTGACCTCTGCCCCCGGCCCCAGCACAAATGGCTGATCTTACTCGGCCAACTTTGTGGCGATCGCCTGCCTGAGCTCAGGGTCTTGCTGGGCCTGGGCCATAATTTGCTCAAACTCAGCCACGGTCAAAGCCTCAGCTTCGATGGCAGATTGAATCTCCTGGCTAGCTTCCTGTCGCCGGGCCGCAACCTGCTGGGCAGCGGCGGCAAACTGCTCGGCCTGCTCGGCAGGCACCTCAGCCGTGGGCGATTGCTGGGCTTCGGCGATCGCATTGTAGTCATCTACTGTTAGCCCCTCAGCCTCAACGGCAGCGATCAGGTCGGCCTGCACCCCCTGCTGAATGGCTTGAATGGCCTGATAGGCGCTGACAAAGCGATCAATTTGGGTATCAGACACCTCTACCGGGGTAGTCGGGGCGGGGGCTGGTACCTCCTGGCCCTGGGCCACCGCCGCGACCGGCGTACCCAGCAACAGGGTGGCCGAGAGCAGGGCTTTGAACAAAATTGAAGGTTTCATTGCGATGATCCTCGCCTATGGTCAACTGCGAATCCACGATGGAAATTCGCGGGGAGCACCGGTTTAGGTGTCCTTAGGTTGGCACCTTAGGGGGCGATCGTGTCAGGCCGATGACAGCCCTGTGACGATAGTGTGAACCGCCGCCGTCCCATGTTGTGGACAGCAGCGATTTACACCCAGCATTGCCCAGACAAAAGCTCCCGAGCCCAGAGTGAGGTTGGCTCTATCGACAGGTTGGGCACTGCCGACCCAAGTCAGCCATTTTCCCAGAGCAGCCGATCGCTCTGAAGACTACTCCTTCAGCGTGTCGTTGTTCAAAATTGAGGGCCAGTTGGCATTGGCCTGCATAATTTTGGTGTCTGTATCTTGCTGAAACTCAGCCTGGGCAGCGGCGCTGTAGTTTAGGTAGAGCTTGCCGTCGCGCACCTGCCAGGCAGCGGGTATAGTGGTCGCTAAAACACCACCAGCAGCAGCTTTAGCGCAGTAGCCGCCATACTGGGGGGCATAGGCCGCCGGGTTTTGGGCAAACAAATCGCGGTTTTCTGCGCTAGAAAATAGCCATTCAGCACCGTTCCAACTGTGGGAATATTGAGCGCTGCCCGCCACGGGTTCACTTTGGGTAAAGTAAGCCACCACATCTTGGCCATCTAGGGCTACGCCATTTTCAGTGTAGACCGCAGGAAATCGCGTCGATTGCATCTGGGTCAGCTCCTGAGCAGGGCTAGATCCGACGGTGGGCATATCGCGAGACATGGAGGCGTGTAAGCTGCTGCTCAAACCCAACGTCATTAAACCAGCGGCGATCGCAACAGCAACGTATTTAGTATTCATGGCGATTAGTTATCCAAAATTAGGGGCAAAGAATGAGAATTCAAACTATGAGCTGGAAACAGGTTTTTACCGTTTCAAGCCGATTTCTGAATCTAACTCAGACTAAGCTCTACCAGATTTGGCCACGTGAGTTTTTGCTTAGAAATGCCTGAAGATAGGTGAGAGATGTCTTGGGGGTGGTTCTTTTGTTACCCCTAAAGCTAACGGCCTGTCAGGCCATCTACGGCTTCCAATCGTGCCCGACCCAAGCAAAGCACGGTGCTGATGTCGCCGCTGAGCCCGGCCTTGTCGCCGCAGGCGTGCTCAGGCGCTTACCGTCAAAGGCGGTAGCCTCTATTCAGGCTTACTGCCCCACGACCTAGAACAACCTAGGCACCAGTAGCTAAACCCTCTGCCACTCGGATGTGTCTCCGACAATAGGTCAGTTCAGCCCATTGGCTTAAACCATAGAGGGGCTTAAACTATAGAGGCAGATCCAAAGCAGTGGTCATCATGATTTTTCCTGGGGCTCCGGTTACAGTCATCAATATCAACGACACCTACTACGGTTTTCAGGGTCTGGTGCAGCGCATCACCGACGGCAAAGTGGCGGTGCTGTTTGAGGGCGGCAATTGGGATAAGCTGGTGACCTTTGAAATGTCAGAGCTGGAACCGGTCAGCAGCGGCAAGCGCCGCTAGGTCTGGCCATGCGCTTACCCCTTCCCCAGGCTGCTGCCCAAGCCCGACCCACCGACCACATCGCCGAGGTGATCGAAACCGCCACCACGGAGTTTTTGGCCCAGTGTCTAGAACCCGAAGCTCTGGCCTTTTCTGCCATGCCCCCATTTGGCAGCTGGGTTCATGCGATCGATGAAGAGTCGAACAATCGGGTGTACGGGGTGGTCTACCACGCCACCACCAGCCCCATCGACTCGGTGCACCGGGCGCGGGCGCTGGGCCTATCGCTCGAAGACCTGCGTCAGCAGCAGCCCCAGATCTTTGCCATGCTCAAGACCGAGTTTAAGGCGGCGATCGTCGGCTTTCGCGCTCCCGACCTGGCCGGAAGGCCCCAGGGGTCAATTTTTCAGCACCTGCCGCCGCGTCCGCCCCAGGTGCATCAGGCGGTGTTCTGCTGCACCCCCGAGGCGGTGATTGAGTTCACCGATCAGCTCGATTTTCTCAGAACCCTGCTGGCCATGGGCAGCGCTCCGGTGGATAGCCTGGTGGCGGCAGTGCTGCGCCAGGGCTACCAGCTGCGTAAACTCGATCGCGCCTGGTTGGTCAATGCCGGACGCACCCTGAGCGTGTTCTTAAAGGATGACTACGATCGCCTGCGGATTATCCTCAGCCAGGTCTACGCCTAGCCATGGAAACCTTTGACTGGATTGTAGTGGGCAACGGTTTGGTGGGGGCTGCGGTCAGCTACGAGTTGGCCCGGTGTGGGTTGTCGGTGCTGTTGATTGATCGCGCCCTCGACCCCGGCAACGCCACCCGCTACAGCTACGGCGGCATCCCCTACTGGTCGGGCAGTACGCCGCTAACCCAGCAGCTGTGTGAGGAGGGCATCGCCAAGCACCGCCAGCTCAGCGATGAGCTAGACGCCGATACCGAGTTTCGAGAGCTGGATCTGGTCTTGACCCTGGGCCTGGATGGTGACCCCGAGACGGCGGCCAAGCCCTACGCCCAATGCGCCACGCCGCCCCGGTTTGTGTCGGCGACGGCAGCCCAGGAACTAGAGCCACTGCTAAATCCAGGTGCGATCGCCGGAGCCTTTACCGTTCGCCACGGCCATGTTTCTCCCACCGCTCTGGTCAAGGCCTACAATCAAGCCTTTCAGCGATTGGGCGGCACCCGCATCATTGCCGAAGTGGTAGATCTGGTACGCATCAAAAACCAGGTGACAGGCCTGCTCACCGCCGAGCAGGCCTACCCGGCAAAGCAGGTTTTGGTCGCTGCCGGGGCGTTTACGCGATCGCTCCTCCACCAGGCCCAGGTTCACATTCCCCTCTACTACACCCACGCAGAACTGATCGAAACGCCGCCGCTTGATCTGACCCTGCGGGCGCTGATCATGCCTGCCCAAACCCAGCGTTTTTCCCTAGAGTCTCAGGCCAGTAAGCCCGCCACCGATGCCCAGTGGGATCAACCGGGCTATGAAGTCACTCCTCCCATTCTCGATAGCGGAGCGATTCAGTTTCGCGATCGCCATCTGTGCCTGGGCCAAATTAGCCGCACCCTGACCGATCTGGAGGCGGATCTGGAGGCCGCGGAGAGCGATCGCCGACTACGGGCTGCGATCGCTGACCAGATCCCTGCCCTGGCGGAGGTGCCCGGCACCTGGCGACGCTGCCGAGTCAGCTTTAGCCGCGATGGCCTGCCCCTGGTGGGGGCTGTGCCCGGTGTAGAAGGGTTGCAGGTAATGACCGGATTTAGCGCCCCCTTTGTCTACCTACCCCCCGTGGCCCAGCACTTTGCCCAGGCCGTCGTCGGTGCCGCTGACCCGGTCATGCAGGCGATGGGTCTAGACCGTTTTAGCGATCGCCAAACTCGCCCATAAACTTGACCTCGGGCTGGAGGCGCACCGCCCAGCGGGCCTCGACCTCGCCCTGCACATGGCAAATCAGATGGCGAATCTCCGTCGCGGTAGCGCCCCCCAGGTTCAAGATAAAGTTGGCGTGGCGCTCGGCAACCTGGGCGTTGCCAATGCGGTAGCCCTTCAGACCCGCTTTTTCGATCAGCGTCCCCGCTGTGTCAGGGTAAGGGTTGCGGAAGACACTGCCGCAGTTGGGCAGATCGTAGGGCTGGGTGGCGCGCCGCTGGTTGAGCCCCGCCAGGGTATCGGCCACCACCACCGCCGGGTCGTGCCCCGCATCCAGCTGAAAGGTGGCCTCGACCACCACCCGACTGCCCCCCTGCAACACCGACGTGCGGTATTGAAAGCCCAGCTCGGCGGGGGTGAGTTTGGCCAGGCCGCGATCGGGATCGAGCACCGTGGTCGACACCAGCACATTCGCCGCACAGCCACCGTGGGCACCAGCATTCATCACTACCGCTCCGCCCACGGTACCGGGAATGCCCACTGCCCATTCCAACCCGCGACAGCCCTGCTTGGCCGCCTTCCATGCCAGGGTGGGCAGGGGTTCGCCAGCGGCGACGGTGACGCGCCCATCACCCTCAAACCGGGTGCTGCGCCAGCGGCGGGTGCAGATCACCAGGCCCGCTATGCCGCGATCGCCAATCAGCAGATTTGACCCAGCCCCCAGCGGCGTCATCGGCAGATCAGCGGCGATCGCCCACTCCACCAACTGCTCCAGCTCGCTCAGGCTACGGGGCATCGCTAGCCACTCTGCTGGGCCACCGACGCGAAAGGTCGTGAACGGCTGTAGCGAAGCCCCTGGTTTTAAGCAAGCTAAACCAGGCACAGCCCCAAGGGTTTGGTTCATGGCCTCAGTGCTCAACGGTTGTTTCCCCTGCTACTCAAAACCCTAGAGACGGCTGCTGGCTAGCACGCCTCCTGCAGCGACGGCATCTCGGCCTCGGCGTAGTAGGCCATGACCTGGGGAATAATCTGATTGAGGTTGCCCGCCCCCATAAACATCACTAGGTCACCGGGCCGCAGGCTGTGGGCCAGAGCCGCCTGAATATCATCTAGGGTATGGCCGTAGAACACCCGAGGATGGGCTCCAGCGACAACATCGGCCAGTTGCCGACCTGAGACTCCAAAGGTATTGCTTTCGCCAGCGCTGTAGATGTCAGCCATAATGACTTGATCCGCATCGCCAAAGGCCTCGGTAAAATCGTCTAAGAGAGCGGCAGTGCGGCTAAACCGGTGGGGCTGAAACACAGCCACAACGCGACGACTCTCACCACTGTGACGGCTATCAGCCAGGGTGGGCAACGATTGATCAACCTTAATGCGGGCAGCTGCCAGGGTGGCACGAATTTCGCTAGGGTGGTGGGCATAGTCATCAAAAAACTGAATGCCGTTGTAGCTGCCTCGATGCTCAAACCGGCGCCGCGCACCACAAAACTGCTCTAGACCATCGGCAATATCGGCAAAGGCAATGCCCAGGTGGCGACCGACGGCCACTGCCGCCAGGGCATTGCTCAAGTTGTGGCAACCCAGCACTCGCAGGTGCAAAGAGCCCAGGGGCTGACCCAGTTCCCACACCATAGCTGAGGTGCCCTCAGCCCCAAACGTCACATCAGTGACGTGGTAAGTAGCACCAGTATTGGCATGCAGACTGTAGGTCACATCGGGCTTAAGGCTATTGACCACCACCTCACAGTCGGCGCTAGCCACCAGCAGTCCACACTGCCGCTGAAACGTTTGAAAGGTGGCCACCACCTGCGCTAGATCGTGGTAGTGATCGGTATGGTCAAGCTCGATATTGGTCACGATGCCAATGCTGGCTGACAATTTTGCCAGAGTACCGTCTGACTCATCGGCCTCAGCCACTAGGTAGGGTCCCTGACCAATGCGCGCATTGCCCCCCCAGATGGCCACCTCGCCACCCACGACAATGGTTGGGTCTAAGTTTGCCTTTAGCAGTAGGTGCCCAATCATGCTGCTGGTGGTGGTTTTGCCGTGGGTACCGGCTACCGCGATGCTGTTGTACTCGCGAATGAGCGCCGCCAGCACGTCTGACCGGTGAAAAATGGGACACCCCAAATCTAGGGCCGCCTGGTACTCCGGATTGCGGGGATCAATGGCGGTAGAACAAATCACCTGAGGAATAACGCCTTGATCGACCACGGCAACGGCTGAACGGGTCTCGAGGGCTACACTTCGACCGCTCGACCGGCCCCCTGTGGTGGCCACTGTCGAGCGATCGCCCTCTAAAAAATAGTTTAAGTTGGCGGCTTCTTGCTGCCAAAAGATATGCGCACCGGCTTCCTGCAAGCGCCGAGTGATGTGGGTGAGGCGAAGGTCAGAGCCCGAGACCGGCAGGTTTCGTTTAGTCAAGATATAGGCCAATGCCGACATGCCAATGCCGCCGATTCCAATGAAATGGAAAGGTCTGCCGGTAAAATCTACGGAAATTGGCATCGTTACACTCCTTACAACACCACACCACACCAAGTGTCAGGCGTAATCATAGCAAGAATTATTAATTTGGCCTAAACATCAAGGCTGGGCGTTGCGGCTGTTCCGAGGCGGCTTTAGCGCTTAGCTTTGCCTGGTTTGAGCGCAGGCCAAGCCTCACTCGATGGAGCCCAATGGGAGAGGAGCAATAGATGCCGCAGTGGGGCGATCGCTGGCCAGACAAAGGGTGTAGCTATTTTTAGAGTAGATCGTTTAGAGCCAGGAGATGCGATCGCCTCCTGCCGTAACTCATGGAGCAAAAAACAAAAATGTCATACCAATTTTCTATTCATAGCGGCGGCGAAGAGTAAAAATACTTATGCTATGACCGTGCGCCAACCTGCTCAGCTCCTGGGTACCGCCGGTTCCAGGGCCGCAAACTATAGATATGAAGCCCCAGATCTCGACTGGACATAGATTCGGTTCAATGGAATGACTCTATAAAGTGGATCATGCTTTGCGATATTATGGTCTCGTCTAAGAATAGATACCTAGTACGACTACAACAGAGGGTTAAACGCAGTGGTTAGAGTAGCAATTAATGGTTTTGGCCGCATTGGCCGTAATTTTCTGCGCTGCTGGTTGACGCGCGAGAACAGCCAGCTTGAGGTGGTAGCTATTAACGATACGTCTGATCCTAAGACTAACTCCCACCTGCTGAAGTACGACTCTATGCTGGGTCGTCTCGATGCCGACATCGTCGCCGGGGAAGACACCCTGACGGTCAATGGTAAAACCATCAAATGCTATTCCGATCGCAACCCCAACAACCTGCCCTGGGCCGCCTGGGATATTGATCTGGTAATCGAGTCTACCGGCGTGTTTGTCAGCGAAGAAGGGGCCTCTCGCCACATCGAAGCCGGGGCGAAAAAAGTATTGATTACCGCGCCGGGCAAGGGCGGCGGCATTGGCACCTACGTCATGGGTGTGAACGATGCCGACTACACCCACGACCGGCACAACGTGGTCAGCAACGCTAGCTGCACCACCAACTGCCTGGCTCCGGTTGTCAAAGTGCTCAACGACAGCTTTGGCATCATCAAGGGCACGATGACCACCACCCACAGCTATACCGGCGACCAGCGCCTGCTCGACGCCAGCCACCGCGACCTGCGCCGGGCCCGTGCTGCGGCTCTCAACATTGTGCCCACCACCACCGGTGCGGCCCAGGCGGTAGCCCTAGTCATTCCTGAAATGGCCGGTAAGCTCAACGGCATTGCCCTGCGGGTGCCCACCCCCAACGTCTCGGTGGTTGACCTAGTGGTACAGGTCGAAAAGCCTGCGATCGCCGACCAAGTCAACCAGGTGCTCAAGTCTGCTGCCGAAGGCCCCATGAAGGGCATTTTGGCCTACAGCGACCTGCCGTTGGTCTCCATCGACTACCGCAAGACCGATGAGTCTTCCATCGTTGACTCTAGCCTGACCATGGTGATGGGCGGCGACATGGTGAAAGTAGTGGCCTGGTATGACAACGAGTGGGGCTACAGCCAGCGCGTGGTCGACCTGGCGGAGCTGGTCGCTTCTAAGTGGCAGTAGACCCTTGACCCCAAGGGAGCTATGTCAGTACCACCCATCTACATGTCTCTAAACCCCTAGTCTAAAGACATATAGATGGGCAAATAGCTAAGCAAATAGCTAAAGAGAAGGGAGCACAAATTATGTGCTCCCTTCTCTTTAACTTGGGCTAACCCAGCCCTGTGGCTTAGATGAGCACGGTCGCCTGCGGTTTGCGCTACTGGTTTGCGCTCCTCAATATAAGAATTGCTCTTATGCCAAATCCTGCTCGACCGAGAGTATCCAAGCAAGGGTTGGTATCGAGCGTCGCTCAGCGCTGATACCACCCGGCCAGGGCCAGGGCCAGGGCATCGGCGGCATCGTCAGGGCGAGGAATGCGATCGAGGTTCAGTTCGCGAGCTACTGCCTCCTGCACCTCGGCCTTGTCGGCATTGCCGTAGCCAGTCAGCGCCTGCTTGACCTGGGCAGGGGTAAACTCGATGTAGGGCAGGTTTTGCTGAGCCAGTACTAGCATCACTACCCCCCGCGCCTGGGCCACCAAAATGGTATTACCCATGCGGTAAAAGAAAAATTTCTCAATCACCACCAGGTCGGGTTTGTACTGATCGAGTAGGCTGTGTAGATCGCTGTAGATGGTGCAGAGGCGATCGCCCACGGGAGTTTTGGCCGGGGTCTCGATCACGCCAAAATCGACCACCGCTGCCTCGGCTTGGGTAGATTGGGTAGGCGCAACGCCAGGGTCATCACCATCGATTACCCCAAACCCCAGAATGGCTAACCCTGGGTCAAGCCCAAAAATGCGTTGACCCACGGAATGCCTACCGCGCCCCCACGGGCTGGCGACCGTTCACTGCGGCATCGTCGGGGTCGGCCAGGCCAAACACCTTGCAGAATGTTTTCTCGACCTTGTAGCCCGAGTCGATGCTCTCTAGGGGGTCTTTGCGCAGGCGGTGGCGCAGGCAAAGCACAATGACGCGCTTGATGTCGTTGAGGGTGACTTCGGTGCGGCCCTCGTAGGCGGCGATCGCCTTAGCGGCCCGGTTGGTGACAATGTCGCCCCGCAGACCGTCGACATCTAGCTCAGAGCAGACCTCAGAGATGCGTACCCGATCGTCGTAGTCGAGGGTGACCGAAGCCAGCCGCTCCCGCGCCTCGACCAGCTTGACCTGGAGCGCTTCCTGTTCGGCCTGGTGCTTGGTGAGATAGGTGGTGGGGTCTTGGTCAAACTCAGAGCGTTGCTCTACGATTTGCACCCGCAGCTCGGGGTCGCGCACCGTGCGAATCTCGGCGTGCATACCAAAGCGATCGAGCAGCTGGGGCCGCAGTTCGCCTTCCTCAGGGTTGCCCGAGCCCACCAGCACAAACTGAGCCGGGTGGCGAATGGAGATACCCTCCCGCTCAACGGTGTTCCACCCGGAGGCGGCGGAGTCGAGCAGCACATCGACCAGGTGATCGTCGAGCAGATTGACCTCATCGACGTAGAGAATGCCGCGATTGGCCTTGGCCAACAGGCCCGGCTCAAAAGCTTTGACGCCTTCGGAAAGGGCTTTTTCGATGTCGATGGTGCCGCAGACTCGGTCTTCGGTGGCTCCCAGGGGCAGATCGACCATGGGCACTTTCTTAAGCGCCACGGGCAGGTCGTCGGTACCCCGCTCGGCGTGAACATCTTGATCTTGGGGCGATCGGTTGAAGGGGTCGTCGGCTACGGTTTCAATCTCAGGCAGCAGGTCGGCCAGGGCGCGAATGGTGGTCGATTTGCCCGTACCGCGATCGCCCATAATCATCACCCCGCCAATTTTGGGGTCAATGACATTGAGCAGCAGGGCCAGCTTCATGTCGTCTTGGCCAATCACAGCGGTGAAGGGAAATACCGCGCGGCGGGCGGGAGCAAAGGAGGCCGAGGGAGTCGCAGCAGTAGAATTCACAGGCGTTTCAAAAGATGACGGCAAACACAATCTAAACTCAGGGCGTCTTCCATTGTGCCACAGTAGCTGCGCTCCTCTGGCTCTGAGCAAGGCAAAAGAGCGATTCTCACTAGCTTCTACCTCACGGACTGCCTAGTTTGTATTATTCATGACCTAGGGGCAATGCCCGTCATTCCTGTGGCAACGGGCATCTAGCCAAAACCGCATACTTTCGAGTGGATTCCCGCCCAGGCGGGAATGACAGCCGCTCGGTTCCCTCCTTATTAAGAGATCTCTGGCAGAGCAGACATCCCCGCGTAGGGGCGCAGGCCCTGCGCTCTTCGGAAGCAACCAAATTCTTCGGTATCTTGCTGCCAGAATTGGCCTTAATAATCCACCCTAGGGCGATCGGGCTCTGTCGAGCGCTATTCTGAACCAAAGGTTCTGTAAACGCCATCCATTCAACCATGCCTAGAGTGGTCATCGCTGGCGCTGGCCCCACCGGGGCTACCCTGGCTCTACTGCTGGCCCAGCGCGGCATCTCCGTCACCCTGGTCGAGGCCGCCCGCGACTTTCAGCGCCAGTTTCGCGGCGAGGGGCTCATGCCCACTGGGTTAGATGCTCTCCACCAGATGGGCCTGGATTCTCTGATCGAAAGCATTCCCCACCGCCCCCTCAGCGCCTGGGAGTTTTGGCTCAACGATCGCCGCCTCTTCCGCGCCAACGAGACCCTGGGATCATCCCGCCCCTGCACCCTAGTCTCTCAGCCACCATTGCTCGCCGCCCTGGTGCAAACCGCCCAGACCCACCCCGGCTTTGAGTGGATCTCTGGCACAGCCGTGAAGGACCTGCGGTGGCAGGGTGAACGGGTCGCTGGAGTCCATCTGGTCGATGGTCGCACCATTGAGGCAGATCTCGTGATCGGGGCTGACGGTCGCGCTTCGGTCATTCGCCAGCGGGCCGATCTCTCCCTCGACACCCAGCCCAAGAGCATTGACGTGCTGTGGTTTAAGCTGTCTGCCCCACCGGGCTACGAGGCCGACAATCGCTTTTGTACGGTGGTGAAAGGGGGCCGGGTATTTAGCCTATTCCACGGAGCCGAGGCGGGCAAATTGCACCTGGCCTGGGCGATCGCCCCCGACGAACCTACTGAACAAAAAGACTGGGCCAAGACCTTTGCCGACCTAGTACCGCCAGAGTTTATGGATCATTTTCAATCCGCCAAAAACAGCATTTCAGCCCCCCTGCGGCTCTCGGTAGTGGTGGGCCGCTGCCCCCGCTGGCACCGCCCTGGACTGCTGCTGCTGGGGGATGCGGCTCACCCCATGTCGCCAGTACGCGCCCAGGGCATCAATATGGCGCTGCGGGATGCGATCGTGGCGGCGAATCACCTGGTGCCTGTCTTTAAATCAAGGGACTCTATTGATGCTGAGGCGGTCGATGGGGCGATCGCCCGCATTCAGGCCGAGCGCGAGCCCGAAATTATCGAGGCGCAGCGGCTCCAGGCCCACGAAGCCAGTCGGGGCGAACTGCTGCGCCGGGTTGACCCTCTGCGCCAGGGGCTGAGCTTGCTCTCACCTGTGGTAGGGCCAGTTATTCAACAGCTCTGGACTCAGCAGCAAAAGCCCCTACGCGAAGGCATTACTAAGGTGCGGCTGACGGTGTAGTGAAGCGGCTAGCGTAGACCGAGGTGCAGCGTGAGGGCCGCATCTATCGCCTGCATCGGGCCGGGTTCCAAATGTCCTACTCGACCACCGACTATTCTTTGTTTTGAAATGGTGCGAATTTGCTGCGTTTGAGCTTTTGAGGCTTTGGGTAAGCCGCTGTCGGCAGTAGTCAGCAAGACTTCAAAGGGGTATACCCGACTCACTTGAGATGTGAGAGGGACTACCGTAACCGTAGAAGCAGCGCGATTGTTGGCATTATTGCTGACGATTAGCACCGGGCGTTGCTTGGCAATCTCTGAACCAACGACTGGATTGAGGTCAGCAAAGTAAATATCACCACGCTTCATCAGCGAGCCCATCGGCAGCGGTGATGTCCCAGGCGCTATCGGTTTCTTGCGCCGCCAGAGCGTAGGCTTCTTCTAGTTCTTTTTCGCGCAGTAGCTCTAGGGCTTGCTCAATGACCTGCGATCGCGATTTGCAGTCGTGATTGGCCCGGTAAGCTTCAACAAAGCTGAGCAAAGGCTGAGGCAGCGAAATCGACAGCTTAGCGACCTGCATAGGACTCCAATCGGTAGGAAGCATAGTCATACCAAAAGTGTAGCGTTTGACCGCCCGTAGCGGTAGGAAGAATCGCCCATTTCTCGTCACTGTTTCCGTAGGCAGGGCCAGTTGGCTTTACCCAATTCCCCGTTGCTACAACATCTACTCAAGCTGTTGCTCAACCCGTGCCGTTTGTAGGCTACAAGCGGCTCCCCAACGAAGTTGAGTATAGTAGAAGGCAAATTCTGGGCATCTATGGCGGCGACTCCACCCCAACGAGATTTTTTTGTCAGCTACAACAGTGCTGATAAAGCCTGGGCCGAGTGGATCGCCTGGATTTTGGAAGAGCGCAGCTACACCGTCAAAATTCAAGCGTGGGATTTTTTGCCCGGCAATAACTTTGTGCTGGAGATGGATGACGCAGCGGCGGGCTGTACCCGCACGATCGCCGTGCTCTCTGACGACTACCTCCAGGCCAAATACACCCACCCCGAGTGGGCCGCTGCTTTTAAGCAAGACCCCCAATCCCAAGAGAGTCGACTGATCCCCATTCGGGTGGGGGAGTGCAGGCCCGAGGGGTTGCTGGGGCAGATCAACTACATCGACATTGTTGGTAAGGCTGAGGGGGATGCGGAGCGATCGATCGTCGAGGGCATTGCGGCGGCGCTAAAGAAGCGAGGTAAGCCGGAAACTCGCCCGTTGTATCCCCGCCGCGAACTGGCCCGCCCCCTGCCGCCGGAAGATGCCCTGGAGAAAGCCAGCTTTCCAGGCCGGGTGCAGACGCAGAACCCGTTTTTGCCGCTGACGGGGGCGGTGGATGAGGCGGAGCAGTTTTTTGACTGCGATCGCACCCTCAACCGCATTTTTGAGGTGCTCAACAGCGGCAGCAATGTGGCGCTGATTGGCGATCGCAACCTGGGCAAATCTTCGCTGCTGCGGGAGGTGGCCCGGCAGGCCGAGGGACGGCTGACCCTGCCGCGCCAGCCCATTTTTATCAACCTGGTGATGCTGTTTAGCGAAGATGAGTTTTACGAAGAACTCTGCGCCAAGGTGGGCATCGCCGAAGATACGCGCGGCAACAAGCTCAACCGCGCCCTGCGGGACAAGCGCCTGCTGCTGATTTTGGATGAGGTGGAGCGCATTGTGCAGGATGAGTTTTCGCGCCGGGTGCGCGACCAACTGCGCGGCCTCTCGGAGGGCAAAGACGCCCCCCTGCGCCTGGTGCTGGCCGCCCGCGACTCGTTAGAAACGCTATTCCCTGACAGCTATGACGGTGGCATGGTGTCGCCCCTGCACGGCATTTGCTGGGAAGAGCCGATTAAACCCTGGTCGGCGGAGAGCATGCGCCAGTTTATCGCCACCCGCCTGGCCCCCACGCCCATTCGCTTCAGCGACGATGAGATTGCCGATCTGATCGCCACCTGCGGCGGCAGACCCAAAGATCTAATGCAGCACTGCAACGCCCTCTTTCGTACCAAACTTCCCTAGGGTGGGAGAACGCCATGGGTTTCTTTAGTGCCCCTAGGACAGCCCCAGCCTTGGTCTAACTTACAATAGAAGAGCTTTACCTCATTAGATAAGGAGGCAAGATGGCAACACTAACCTTGAGTGATGAGCAGGTTATTGAATTGGTCAAGCAGTTGCCAGTCGATCAGCAAGTAGAGATATTTAGGTTTTTACTGCTTCAACAGTGGGGCAAATGGGAATCGCTATCCCGTTATGGAGTCGAAAAGGTCAGGGTGCTTGCCCAGGGGAAAAACCTCAATTGGGACACAATGACTGAAGAAGAGCGTGATGCCTTCATTGATGAGGTGGTGCATGGGGACTAAGAGACTGCTTCAAAAGCCAGCCCAGCCTTGATCTGGTGCCATCAGCTAAACCAAAGCTTGGAATCCTTGGCTCTTTAAAGTGACTTTTAATGCACTATGCCGTAGTTTTTGACACCAACATCTTAATCTCCGCCCTATTGTCTACAAACAGCAACCCATTTCGATGTCTGGCATTGGCAAAAATAGGGCAGATCGAATCTGTGACCTGCCAGGAAATTTTAGATGAGTTTGCCGAAAAGCTGCTTGTCAAGTTCAGGTTTTCTGAAGAGATGGCACAGGCAGCTGTGGAGGAAGTGCGTGGATTCTCTCGCTTAGTCAAGATTCCAGGAACACTTCAAGTTGTCTCCGACGATCCGGATGACGATATGGTTATAGAATGTGCCGTCATTGGCAATGCAACCCACATTGTTACAGGAGATAAGCATCTTTTATTATTGGCAAACCACCAACAAATTATGATTCTGAAGGCAACAGAGTTCATTAAATTGTTGTCATCGTTCTGAAGTTCTATCAGCTGCCAAAAACCACTTCATTAGAAGAATTCAGACCATTGGTAAAACCGGAAGATTATCCTGCGTCCAGCAATCGAGAAGATTATGAACGCCCCAGCCTCAAACTCGTACTTTTTAGCACCCTCCTACTTGCTTGAGAGAGTTGCTCGGAGGGGGGTAGGGGTGTCTCAGCTTGAGCCAACCTACCCCTACCACTCCGAGGAGGGGATTTTGCGGCAGGGGGTACTCCACTGTGGCTAAAGACGACCTGGCCAACCTGCGCCTAGATCTGGCCCCAAAACTCAACCGCCCCCTCTCGCTGTGGAACCCTTTTGATTACTTGCGGTTACTGTTTTGGGTGTTTTATTTTCCTCAAGCATTGCGGTGGTATATAGATCAGTTTGGCGGTGGATATATTTCAAGCAGCGAGTTGAACTGGCGAAATGGGTTTGAAATTTTACGTACCAATCGAGTGCAACGAAACCTTTTACTTCAGGGAGTCTTACTTACTAATGCCACTCCTTTACTACTGAGCTATTTACTAGAAAATTTGGGTTTCTCTGTGAATTGGTTAGGCGTGGCATACGGTATAGCGGTGGGCGTTGCGTACGGCATAGCGGTGGGCGTTGCGCTGGGCGTGGGGGGTGGCGTGGCATTAGGTGTAGCAGGTGGTGTTGCGTTAGGGGTGACTTTAGGCGTAACGGCAAGTACGGCAAGTGTAATAGGGAACATGACGTTCGGCGTAGCGGTAGGCGTAGCGGCAGGCATAACAGGGGGCGTAGTATATGGCGTGTCGGCAGGCATGGCGGTCGGCTTAGCATTCGGATTAGCAGCAGGCGTAGTGCTAGGCATAGCGTTCATCGTGGTATTTGGCGTAACATTCAGCGTGGCGGTAGTCGTAGCGTTTGGTGTGGCGATTGTACGACCTGATAGTTGGCTGCTATTAATTTTAATAAAACCCCTTAAACTAAAGAGATACTTATGGTCAATTGCCTCAATTACACCATTACCAATTTCATTTAGCACTCGTATATTGCAGCAAAATTTTCGCTGCAATTGGGGACTAGCTGCTCTTAATGCAAATGAAATTCTGGCTTATACCTATCAGTTTATTCCAGTTTCAGGAGCCATAAATAAAGCGCTAAAGCCACTCCCTAGCAGTGAATTACTGTCAAAGTTTGCTCAAATCACTCAGTCTCCTTTTGATTGGAATTTAATCAGGTATAGCTCAGCCTCGTTAGGAAATGCTCTTAGAGCGCGGTTTGTAAAAGGACTTATTATTTTGCCATTCCGGGGGAGACTGGTATCCCGCTTTAACACCGCCCCTCGCCTTGATACTCCTGCCCGCGCTGCCGCCGCTGGCTTTTGGTATCTCCACGAGGAACAACCCGCCGAAGCCGCCCGCGCCTTTGCTGTCATCCGCGACATTCGCCACGGCGAAGAAATGCACGGCCTCGCCAGCCTCCTCGCCCTCTTCGACGCCGCCGAAACCACCGAGCAAATCGCCGCCATCGAGCTGCCCGATCTGCCGCGCGATCGCACCCTCCGCCCCCAAACCTGGGAAGCCATCAACCGCTTTTGTAACGTCGTTGCCGACACCAAAACCGCCCAGGCCAGCGCCTCTCGCACCGCCCGCGCCTTCGCCACCAACCGCGCCCTGGGCGAACTGCAACACATTATTGAACACGAAGCCGACCTACCCGAAGCCGAGCGCTCCCTGGTGATCGAAATCGCCAAAACCTGGCGCAATGCCCTGCTCGACATCACCGCCGAGGTGGGCGAACTCAACCTCGCCCAGCCAGTACAAAATCCCTACGTCATCGGCGACCCAGTCGAGGGCGACCTGTTCGTGGGGCGCGACGACATCATGCGTCAGCTGCAAGAGCTGTGGCTGATGGGCAACCACCTGCAATCGGTGGTCATCTACGGCCACCGCCGCATGGGCAAAACCTCCATTCTCAAAAACATTGAGCCTCGGCTGGGTTCAGGCATTCACATCGCCTACGTCAACCTGCTTAAAAGCGCCGGGGCCGAAACCCTCAGCGATGTGCTGCTGGCCATCAGCGATCAGGTCGCCACCACCCTCGCCATCGCCCCGCCCAGCGATGCCGATATGGAAACTAGCCCGTCGCGCACCTTTGAGCGCTTTTTGCGCCGGGCCACCGACACCCTCGCCCAGGGCAAAGGGCTGATCATCGCCCTCGACGAATTTGAGAAAATTGAAGAACTGATCGAAGCGGGCAAGCTAGAGGCCAGCTTTATGGCCTACCTGCGGGGGCTGGTGCAAGACAGCCCCAGGGTGGGCTTTGCCTTCGCCGGGCTACACACCCTGCGAGAAATGTCTGCCGACTACTTTCAGCCCTTCTTTGCCAGCGTCATCCCCATCAAAGTTGATTTCTTTAAGCCCGCCACAGTACAAACTCTGCTGCCCAACCCCGGCAGCGACTTCCCCCTCGACTACGACTACGACGCCCTCGATGAGATCTGGCAGCTCACCGCTGGGCAGCCCTACCTCACCCAGCTCATCGGCTTTCAGCTGGTGCGCCGCTACAACGACCAGGTCTTTGAGCGCCAGCAGCC
This sequence comes from Pseudanabaena sp. PCC 9330, assembly GCF_055795045.1. NCBI lineage: Bacteria > Bacillati > Cyanobacteriota > Cyanophyceae > Pseudanabaenales > Pseudanabaenaceae > Pseudanabaena > Pseudanabaena sp. PCC 9330. The sequence goes on from NZ_JAYFES010000107.1 coordinate 106,787, forward strand.
CCGCGAGGCCAAATTCACTGTCGCCGATGTGCAGACCGTCATTAGCCAGCCCGAGTTTTTTGCCCAGGGCAAGCCCTACTTTGCTGGAGTCTGGGCGCAGGCAGGCCACGACGCGCCAGGGCAGCACTCAATTCTCATTGCTCTAGCTCCTCACCCCGACGGTCTAGCCGAGGACGATCTGCAAGCAGAGTCTGGCCTAGACGACGATACCTTTGCCGCTGGTCTAGCTACCCTGACCAACCACGACGTTGTGCGCCTTAGCGACGGCACCGCCAAAATCATCGTCGAAGTGTTTCGCCGCTGGGTGCTCAGCCAGCGGGGCTAAGTGAAAAAATCTTGCCGTTGCGCCTCTCGCTACAATACCTTCAGCAATTACCACACACCATGGGGCGCACACCCACCCTCACCTACGATCGCGGCACCCTGATCTTGCACCCGCCCCCCAGGGGCAAAAGCTGGGTTGACTTCGCCCACTGGGACGATCGCATCGAGAAATTTCGCATTCCCGCCCAGCAGTACCGCACCCTGGTCGAAACCCTGAGGGCCGAGCAGGTGTCCTTCAACGACCAGACCCAGACCTTTACTCCCCTAGCGCTTGATCCCCAGCTCACCCTAGAGCCCTATGCCCATCAGACAGAGGCCCTCCAGTCTTGGATTGACCAGCGCTGGCGGGGTGTGGTGGTGCTGCCCACCGCCAGCGGCAAAACCTACCTGGCCCAGATGGCCATGCAGGCCACCCCGCGATCGACACTAATCACCGTGCCGACGCTAGATCTCATGCATCAGTGGTACGCCCACCTGAAAGCCGCCTTTCCCGATGTAGAAGTGGGGCTTTTGGGTGGTGGATCAAAAGATCGCACCCCGATTTTGGTGGCCACCTACGACAGCGCCGCCATCCACGCCGAGAGCCTGGGCAACCAGTATGCCCTGCTGATCTGCGACGAGTGTCACCACCTGCCCAGCGACTTTAATCGGGTGATTGCCGAATATTCCATCGCGCCCTACCGGCTGGGGCTGACCGCCACCCCCGATCGCGCCGATGGCCGCCACGAGGATTTAACCCATCTGCTGGGGCCGGTGGTCTACGCCAAGTCAGCGGCAGATCTGTCGGGCGATGCTCTGGCCCCATTTCAGATCGTGCCGATTAAAGTCAAGCTGTCGGATGAGGAGCGATCGCGCTACAGCCAGCTGATGGCCCAGCGCAACCAGTTTTTGCAGGAGGCCAATATTTGGCTCAGCTCGGCCCAGGGATGGCAGCGGTTTGTGCGGGCCAGTGCCCAGTCTGGGGCCGGGCGGCGGGCTATGCTGGCCCACCGAGAGGCGAGGGCGATCGCCCTCGGTACTGAAGGCAAGCTGCGGGTGCTGGCAGATCTGCTGGCTCAGCACCATCCAGACCGCACACTTATATTTACCAATGACAATGCTACGGTCTACCAGATCTCTGAGACCTTCTTGATCCCCGCCATCACCCATCAGACCCCGGTCAAAGAGCGCCACGCCGTACTTCAGGGGTTTCGTAGTGGTGACTACCCCACCCTGGTGGTCAGCCACGTGCTCAACGAAGGAGTAGACGTACCCGAAGCCCGAGTGGCAATCTTGCTCTCCGGCAGCGGCTCTGTGCGCGAGTACGTACAGCGGCTGGGGCGCATTCTCCGCAAAGGCAGTGGTGGCAAACAGGCGATCCTCTACGAAGTCGTAGCCGAAGAAACTACCGAAGAGGCGATCTCTAGCCGCCGTCGTCAGGGGGTGCAGCACCCAGGCGATCGCCCTCGTCAGCTAGAGCTAGTGCCGGTTAAACCGGTGTACGGTGGCGATCCCCTGCCAGCGATGCCTCGGGCCGCAGAAGCCTTGTCCCCCGAGAACGATTATCTCTCCTAGCCCCCCCCGAGGCCAGTTGTTGCGATCCCAAAGAAGTGGCATTTTTCTTAGCGCAGAAATGCTCTCAGCCGCTATCTTGGTATTAGACTAAAGCTTGTTCAGGCGAAGGTTGGCGGCACTGGTTTTCAGCTCCTCTCCACGCCAAGTCTGTACCTCTTTACTGGGTGTCACAGCCCCGAGCTTTCCCCCCACAGCTCGACTCTGTTCTGTTAGGCGATCGCCACCGTTAGTCGTCTAAATTAGCCTATCTGGCTACTGATCAGCGCTTTATTCGCTAGCGCGCTGACAATGGCGATCGCCCTAGAGTTTAGCCTCGCTTTTGCCAGGGGCTAAACCGCTTCCGCGTCCTGTCAATTTCGCCACCCTTCCATTTAACCCGCATTTTTGTTCATGAGTTATTTGACTGCCTCGGCTCTCGTTTTTGCCCTGAGTGCTGGTTCTGCTGGGCTATTGGCTGCATCTAACCAGCTTGCCCAGGCGGTTTCTTTTGGTTCCACCCAAGAAGGGCTAGGTCAGGTAGACTCTGCCCTCGGTCAGTTAGTCGCCTCGCCTGACGAACCGACGCTGGGTGCGATCGCCGCCGATGTTTGCCTGAGCCTACCCGACTGGCAGCGCCCCTCAGAGGTAGCCCACGTCAAGCAGCTAGAGGCTATGCCCCGCTACGGCGTCGCCCTGTACAGCGAGCCCCTAGCAGACATGGCCAAAGCCTGGTGGAGCCACGAAATCTTTTCGTTCACCACCTATGGGCTCAGTGCCCGTACCGACCCCCTTTACCTCTCGGGGGTGTGGACGGCCCTAGACGACACCTGGAGCTGCTACGACGGCGACCAGCCTGAGCAAATTAACCAAGGCGAGCTAGCCGAAGTTTGGCTGCTGCACCACCGACTGGTGGGGCTAGACTGGCAAGATGGCCTGTACCGAATCACCGTTGAGCCGGTGGGGGCAGGGCTGCAGCTCGTACAGTTTCCTCGCCAAGAGTCGGAGCCGACTCTACCCATTCAAGTCATGACCACCGCTGGTCAAGTTTTGGCGGTCATGTCTGGCGATTGGTAGGAATTAATTTACTCTGATAAAACGTAAAAGCCCTCCGTTTGTTGGACGAAGGGCTTTTACGTTTTATCAGCCAGGGCTTATATGCAGTAGCTGAAGTGCTCTCTTAGCAGAGGTTTACGATGGCAGCGGCCATTGCCTAAAGAGCGGGGGCATCTAACCAACCGGCGCTCAGCACCACGGTCAGCCCCATGAACAGCACTGTCAGGGTCCAGGTCACGCGGTTGAGAGTGGTTTCGGCGCTTTTGGTGCTGGTAAACAGCTGGGCTTGGCCCCCTAGGCCCCCTAGGCCATCGCCCTTGGGGCTGTGCAGCATGACCAGGGCCGTCAGGCCCACGGCGGCAATCATCCAAATAACCTTCAAAACTGTGGTGACTAGCATCGCGTTTTTAGACTAATTCTTCTTAAGATAACGGGTCTGCTCAACCGCAAGGGGTGCCGGTGGATGCTGCCTATGGGGCGATCGCAGCCCCCAGCCATGGCCAGACTATCTTCCACTATACCCTAGGGCGAGACTCGGTCGCTAAGGCTAGAGACCGGTGGGGCGATCCCCAGGTTAAAGAGCCTAGATCGACAGCTTGACTGGGGTACGGTTGTGGCGAATCTCCACATCGGCGGGGAGAAACATCGATCGCCCGGTCATCTCCTGGGGCTGAGGCAGACCCAAAATTTGCAGAATGGTGGGGGCAATATCCGACAGCCGCCCGTCTTCGCGCAGGTTGACGTCGCCGCCGTAGGCGGGCACCTTGAGCTTCTCACCCTCGACTAAAATGAAGGGCACCGGGTTGGTGGTGTGGGCGGTCCAGGGTTTGTGGTTTTCGTCCCACATCAGCTCGGCGTTGCCGTGGTCAGCAATGATAATGGCGGTGCCCCCGGCTTTGCCGATGCCCTCAATGAGCCGACCCAGCTGCTCATCGACAGCCTGGAGGGCGGTGACGGTAGCATCCATTTTGCCGGTGTGGCCCACCATGTCGGGGTTGGCGTAGTTGATCACCACCAGAGAATAAACCCCCTTCTCAATGGCGGCGAGGGCGGTTTTGGTGACTGCCGCCGCCGCCATCGCTGGAGCCTTGTCGTAGGTGGCCACCATGGGGCTCGACACCAGTTCTCGGTCTTCGCCCTCCAAAGGCTCTTCTAGACCGCCGTTGAAGAAATAGGTAACGTGGGCGTACTTCTCAGTTTCGGCGGTGCGAAACTGCTTGAGGCCGTGGTTGGCTACCACTTCGCCCAAGATATTGCTCAGGTTTTGGGGATGAAAGGCCACCTGCACCGGCATCTCGGGGTCGTACTGGGTCATGGTGACCAAGCTCAAGGGGGCAATCAACTCCCGCTCAAAGCCTTTGAAGCTGGGGTCAACCAGGGCGTGGGTGAGCTGCCGAGCCCGATCGGGGCGAAAGTTGAAGAAAATTACGCCGTCACCGGGGGCGATCGCACCGGGGGCCAGCCGCACGGGTTCGACAAACTCGTCGTTAATCTCTTGATCATAGGAAGCCAAGAGGGCTGCCATAGCGCTCTGGCCACTGCCCTGGCCGGGGTCAGTCATCACCCGGTAGGCTTTCTCCACGCGATCCCAGCGGTTGTCACGATCCATGGCGTAGTAGCGACCGCTGAGGGTGACCAACCGCCCTAGGCCCAGCTGGTCGACAAAATCTTGAATTTTTTGCACCACTATCTTGCCCTCGGTGGGCTTGGTGTCGCGGCCGTCGGTGATGACGTGGATGCAGACTTCCTCAATATCTTGGGCTTTGGCCATCTCCAGCAGGCCAAACAGGTGCAGCAGGTGAGAATGCACCCCGCCCTCAGAACACAGGCCCACTAGGTGCAGTTTGCTGTGGCGGTAGCGCACCGCCTGGCACACCTCCAGCAGAGCTTCGTTTTCTTGCAAGGTGCCGTCTTCAACGGCGTCAGAAATGCGCACCAGCTCTTGGGGCACGATGCGACCCGCCCCAATGTTGAGGTGACCGACTTCAGAGTTGCCCATCTGGCCTTCAGGGAGGCCCACATCCTTGCCCGATGTACGAATCAGGGTGTGGGGATAAGCAGCCCAAAGACTATCCATCACAGGGGTTTTAGCGGCGGCGATCGCATTGCCATCGCTATTTTCCCGATATCCCCAGCCGTCGAGAATAACCAACACCATCGGCGGGATTGACGTTTGACTCATAGGTAAAAATCCTTAGGGACTTGGACTAACGTCTCAGCCATCATAAAATCCCAAAATTGCGCCCCAGCTTTGCACCAGGGGGCCTTAAAAAGGCTGAAACCATTACGCTGAGGGAAAAGCGCCAGACACACTAGTATTGATATCTGCGGCCTAGTAACGGGCTATGGCCATACCTCTGCAACATAGACAACCTTTTCAAAGGCGTCAACAGCAGAATCGAGGTAGGCAGTTAACTTAAGAGAAATTTTTTATAACAGGCATATTACTCTACAACTGCATCATTTTGTAAACTCACCGCTCTGTTGCACTTGCTGCGGCGCACTCACTTGGTCGCGCTAGCTTTGCGCTTTTCCTGCTGCTGTTTGCGCTTGGCCTCGGCCTTTGCCTTTCTCTCGGCCTCTAGGGCCGCCTGCTGGGCCGCAGCCGCCTCTTCGGCTACTTTATCGAGGTAGTAGTGGTAGTCGCCCCGGTACAGCCGCAGTTCGCCATCGCGAATTTCGACAATTTTGGTGGCCACGCGGGAGATAAAATAGCGATCGTGGGAGACCAGCAGCACGGTACCGTCGTAGTGCTGGAGGGCTTCCTCGAGCATTTCCTTGGCGGGGATGTCGAGGTGGTTGGTGGGCTCGTCGAGCATCATCAGGTTGGCGGGGCGCAGCAGCATTTTGGCCAGGGCCAGACGGGCCTTTTCGCCGCCGCTGAGGGCCTTGACCTGCTTAAAGGCCATATCGCCTGTGAACAAAAACCGCCCCAGCAGGGTGCGCACTTCTTCGTTGGTCCAGTCGGGCACCTCGTCGTGAATGGTGTCGATCACGGTTTTTTCTAGATCCAGAGCTTCGGCCTGGTTTTGCTCAAAATAGCTGGGGATCACGTTGTGATCGCCCATTTTGACGCTGCCATCGGCAGGTTTTTCTAGCCCGGCGATCATCCGCAGCAGGGTCGATTTGCCCGAGCCGTTATGGCCGAGAAAGGCAATGCGATCGCCCCTTTCGATCAGCAGATCTGTACCGAGGAACAAGATTTTCTCATCGTAGTTGTGGGTGAGGTCAGAAATGGTCACCACCTCACGCCCGCTGCGAGGGGCAGGGGGAAAACGGAAGTGCAGAGTGCGCACGCTGCCGGTGGGAGCCTCAATGCGCTCGACTTTTTCTAGCTGCTTTTCGCGGCTTTTGGCCTGGGTGCTGCGGGTGGCGCTGGCCCGGAAGCGATCGACAAAGGCCTGCTGCTTGGCAATTTCTTTTTGCTGGCGCTCAAAGGTGCTGAGCTGGGCGGCCAGGTTTTCTTCTTTTTGGGTGAGGTAGGCGGTGTAGTTGCCTAGGTAGGTGGTAGAGACGCCCCGCTCGGTCTCAACGATCTGGGTGCAGAGGCGATCGAGAAACTCGCGATCGTGGGAGACAATCACCATGGGGGTGGTGAGTTTTTTGAGGTACTGCTCTAGCCACTCGATAGTGTCAAGATCTAGATGGTTGGTGGGCTCGTCAAGCAGCAGCACGTCGGGGGCTTGCAGCAAAATTTTGCCCAGGCCCATACGCATCTGCCAGCCACCGCTAAACTCGCTGACGTAGCGATCGCCGTCTGTCGCCTCAAAACCCATCTCGGGCAAGATCTTCTCAATCTGCGCCTCTAGACCGTAGCCACCCAGAGCATCAAACCGTCGCTGTAGCTTATCCAACTCGTGGATGAGGCGATCGAGCTCGTCGGGGTCGGCGGTCTCCATCAGGGTGGGAATGTGATGCAGTTTTGACTGCACCTCGTTGGCTTCTTTGAACACCGTCCAAAATTCGTCGCGCACGGTGTGGCTGGGGTCAACCTCAAACTCCTGGGAGAGATAGGCAATCTTGAGGTCGGCGGGGCGAATGATGGTGCCGGTGGTGGGCTCGGTCTTGCCGGTAATGATTTTGAGCTGGGTTGACTTGCCCGCACCGTTGACGCCGACTAGGCCGATGCGATCGCCCGGCTTCACTTCCCAATTGACGTCTTTGAGAACTTCCCCTGTGGGGTAAATCTTGCTGATGTGCTCTAAACGCAGCATGGGAAAGCTCCAAAGGCGGGGAGTAAACGAATCTTTAACAAAGGTAACGAAAAATGGGGCCAGGTTGCGAAAACCTGGCCGATTAGCCTATTGGTGGTCAATCCAGGGCTGCTAATTGATCGACGCTCATGGGTAGGGTCTTGTTGGGTGCATTGCTGACGCAATGCACCGCCTTAAACGCAAAACGGCACAACCCTACCAATACAGATGCTGAATTGGCAGGGTTGTGCGGAGACACCCTACAGCGTCAACGACTGGGGATTGTTCTCGATCACGTCGGCCAGATCTTTGAGGAAGGCGGCGGCATCGGCCCCGTAGATCACCCGGTGGTCGCAGGTGATATTGACCTGCATCTGCCGCTTGACGCCCATCAGGCCATTGGCGGTGGCGACCACCGTGGGCCGCGAGGCCCCAATGGCGAGAATCGACCCCTGCCCCGGCGGCAAAATCGCGTCAAAGCGATCGACCCCAAACATGCCCAGGTTTGACAGGGTGAAGGTACCGGAGTTGTACTCGTCGGGCTGAAGCTGCTTAGAGCGGGAGCGGGCTACTAGGTCGGCCCAGGTGCGCGACAGCGAATAGATATCGGCCTGGTCGGCATTTTTGAGCACGGGGGTGATTAGCCCGCCCCCTTCCATGGCCACGGCCACGGCGATGTTAATGCCCGCCCGGTACTGAATGCCCTGGTCGGTATAGCCCGCGTTGACCAGAGGGTGCTTTTGCAGGGTGACGGCCACGGCCTTGGCCAGCAGGCCGGTCATAGTCACGCCTTTGGATTTAATCTGCTTGTAGAGGGCGTCTAGATTGTCGGTGGTAATGGTGTAGCCCACGTGGAAGGTAGGCACCGCCAGGCTGACCATCATATTGCGGATGACCGCCTGCTGTAGCGTGTTGAAGGGCACCACCTGGCCTAGGGGGGCGCTGCTGGGGGCCGGGACGGCAGCGGGAATCGGAGCAGATACCGGCGGGGCCACAGCGGCGATCGGGGTGGCGATCGGGCCAGCCAGGCTCGGGGCTTTGCCCGCCGCCAATTCGACATCTTGAGCCACAATGCGTCCGTGGGGGCCACTGCCCTGGAGGGTGGCAAGGTCAACCTTGAGATCTTTGGCCAGCTTGCGGGCGCGGGGCGAAATCACCATCCGACCGCTGCCAGCGGACGCAGCACCGTTTTGGGCGGCGGGGGCGGGGGCCTCGACTATGGCTACCGGAGCAGCGGCTGGCACAGGAGTGGATTCGCCCCCGGCGGCACCGGCTTTAGCGGCAGCCTGCTGTTTGGCGGCTTCGACCTCGGCCTCGGTTTCAGCTAGGAGGGCGATCGCCTCTCCCACCGGGGCCGTGCCCCCCGCTTCTACCACGATCGCCGCCAAAATGCCCTCGTGGAACGACTCCACATCCATATCGGCCTTGTCTGACTCGACAATGACCACGGTTTCGCCCTTTTCCACCTTGTCGCCGGGTGCTTTGACCCAGGACACAATCTTGCCTTCGGTCATGGTGGAGCTGAGGGCGGGCATGAAGACTTCGCGAATCATGGAGATGGCTTCCGAAACGGGTTTAAGACGACAGAGCAGCAGAGATGCCAAGGATTTATTCTATCCCCAAGGCGGAACCATTCGGGCGCTTGCCCGCTCAAGCATAGGTTTTGAGCGGGCAAACGCTCAAAATACCCCAGGCTAGAATTCGCCCCGAATTTCTTGAATGACACCGTCTTTGATCAAGATCTCCACCTGGAGCTTGCGCACCAGATTGTCACCGACCGAGACATTAAAGAAACTTTCTACCTTACCCTGCTCAACTTCTGTATCCATAGCTAAGGTTTGCACCTCTTGCAGCTGCTGGAGATTTTGGTTTTTTTGTTGCAGCAGCTTGCTCTTGTCTTGGTTGAGCTGATTTTGAATATTGCCCATCTGCTGCTGGATCGCGGCAGCGCTGCCGGGCTGGGTTTCAGCCTGCTTCTGCAGCTCGGTGACCATGCGCTGACCCTGCATTTCGAGCTGCTGGAGGCGACCATCAACCTGGTTGATTTGGGCTTGCAGCTGCTTCTGGGCCTCTTCTTTCCAGAGGGGGGTCACGATGGCCTTGATGTTGACTACTCGCTTGAGCAGCAACGCTTGATTCTCATCCATAATCTTTGACTTAAATAAAAGAAATCACCAATACCGAATACGACCGCCGCAGTCTGGGGCCGGACTATTTCACAGGGCGCAGCCGCAGGTTAGTGAAGTCTTTACACCACCGGCAGCTACACAAACATCGCGTCAATCATATCGCGATACCGTGACGTAACCACGGGGCGGCGCACTTTTAGGGTCTGGGTGAGCAGGCCGTTTTCGATCGCAAAGGGCTCAAGAATCAGGCGGAAGGGGCCAACGCGATCGTCGGGACGATAGCCGGGGCGATCTTTGACCTCGCGGGCCAGTTCATCGCGAAACAGCTTCTGTACCCGCTGGTCGTCGAGGGTGATGGCGGTGCAGTCGGCGGGGGGCGAGGTGTCGTCGCCAGGCACCGCGATAAACAGCGATTGGGTTGCTGCCCAGCCCTGGAGGGCATCGAGGTTGGGAACGATCAGCGCGCCGAGCGATCGCTGATCTTGACCCACCAGCATGATCTGGTCGATGTAGGGGCTGCGAATGCAGGCATCTTCGATGGGTTGGGGCTCGATATTCTCGCCGTTGGTGAGCACGATGGTGTCCTTGGCGCGGCCAGTGAGTACCACGTTGCCGTCGCGGCTGATCCAGCCCAGATCGCCCGTATCAAACCAGCCTTCGGAGTCGATCGCCTTTTGGGTAGCCTCGGGGTTGCGGTAGTAGCCCTCCATAATCTGCGGCCCTCGGGCTAGCACCAGCCCCTGACTACCCTGGGGCAGTTCTTGCCGGGTCTCAAGGTCAACAATTTTGATCTCAGTAAAGGGAATCGGCTGCCCGGCGGCTCCGCGCAGGTTGCGCCAGGGGCGACGGGCCGAGAGCACCGGGGCGGTCTCGGTCAGGCCGTAGCCCACCAGCAGGGGCACGCCGATGATCTCAAAGAAAATGTCGATGTGCCGGGCCAGAGAACCACCGCCGCTGATCAGCTGCTTCACCTGGCCGCCCGTGGCCTCGCGCACCTTGCCGTAGACCAGCTTTTTGCCCAGCTGGTGCAGCGGCCACAGCACCAGGGCCATCACTCCCGACCCCAGCCGCCCCAGGGGGGAGATCGCCTGCTCGTCAATTTTCATATCCTGCCAGCGCCAGAGATTTTCGACGTAGCGTTGGCTGAGGCCAAAGCAGGTAAAGATCAGCTTTTGCTTGCCGGGGCTTTGATCTCGAAACTGCTTTTGAGCCCCTTCGTAGATCGACTCCCACAGGCGGGGCACCCCCACCATGTACTGGGGTTTGGTGGCCTTGAGGTCGGCCTTGAGGTGGCGAATGCTGCTGTAGGTCTGGGTGCAGCCCTGGGAAAACAGAAAATATTCGGCGGTGCGCTCAAAGCTGTGCCAAGAGGGCAAAATGCCAACGACGCGATCGCCCGGTTCTGGCTGCACCACCGACCCTAGGGTGTTGATCTGGTGCAGCAGGTTGCGGTGGCTGAGCATCACTCCCTTAGGCTGGCCAGTGGTGCCCGAGGTGTAGATCAGCGTAGCTAGATCTTCCGGCTTGACGGTGACGGGGCTGTAGGGGCGATCGCCCCCCAGGGCCATCAGCTGGCTAAAGTTGAGAATCTTGAGGCGATCGCCCTCAGGAGGCTGCTCATCGGAGAGCAAAATCACCAGGGAAATGGGCAGGGTATCAAGGCGATCGCGCAGCCGTTGCAGCAGCGCCAGCGACTCCACAATCAGCACGGTGCTCTCGCTGTGCTCAGCGATGTAGATCAGCTCTTCTTTTTCAGCGGTGCCGCTGCGCACCGCGTTCATGCCCCCGGCAGTCATGATGCCCTGGTCGGCAATAAACCAGCGGTGGCTATTGTCGGCAAACAGGGCCACGTGGGCGCGATTTTCTATGCCCAACGCCTGCAAGCCGCTGGCAAAGGTGCGAATTGCTTCCCACAGCTGGCGGTAGGTGAGGGTAGCGGCCGGGTGGCCGTGGGGGTCATTGAGGGCCACCGTGTTGCCGTACTTCTCGGCTACCAGGGGCCAGATCTCGTGGAGAGCCTGGATGTGCTCGTAGGGGGTATGACCTTCTAGGCAGGCGCGATCGCGCTGACGAACCTCTTGCAGTGCAGTTGTCGATACAGACATGGCAGCTACCCAAAACTCACAACGGGCCTGCGGCTATGGTACCGCAGCCTGGCTTTAGGCTAGACCGAATCCTGAAAGGCACAACATTAACCATTCCAGAATGACAACTGGTTGGCTAATGCCAGCGCCCGGCCAGACCTGGGCCTAAAACAAAAGCTTCAGGATCAATTCGGTTCAGGACAAACAGCTTTTAATTTCGCTGTCGCAAAATATAGGGTGGGCCAATGCTGGATGCGGTTGTGCCCTGGGCTCGAAAGCCCCTCTAGTGCACCTAGATCCTCGGACTGCTGTGCTTATCACGCCCCTTAGCAGTCTGGCCACACCCCGAGGAGATCGCTTCTGGAGATGAGACTCCCTTCCCCAACGTTTGCCTTTAGCCTATCCCTAAGCCCATTGGGGCCAATGCCTATGCTCTGCACCGCCTGCCAAAACAAGCCCCACTGCGTGGCTGCCCGGCTCGCCCAGGGAGATGCTGACCTAGCGCAGCTTCTCGCCCAGCTCAAGCACTGTAGCCTCAGGTCTGCTCCGCCTTCTCTAGGGCAGCGGCTGATCAGCCTGGGGCGCAGCATAAAGAATCACTTCAGACCCAGCTTGAGAGCCTAGCCCAGACCTAAATCGAGTCAAATACAGTCTCGTCTTCCGGTCGCCAGGCGGGGTCGACCAGACAGATAAAGACCAGCGGGCGATCGCCCGTGTTGCGAATGTACTGACGAGCCTGGGGCGGAATGTAGACCGTATCTCCTGGCTCTACCCAGCTGGTTTCGTCGTCAATGTGCATCTCCCCCTGGCCAGAGAGAATGTAGTAGACCTCGGAGGTGGTTAGGGAGTGGGGGGTAGACACCTGGCCCACTGGCACTACCGCGTGGGCTAAGCTGTAGCGCAGGTCAATGGCCTGTTTGTCGGGGTGCAGCAGCTCCCGCAGCTGGGTGCCGTCGCCAGCAATAAATTCGGGGCAGTCGAGCAGTTTGCGAATCAGCATGGGGGGCAGCTACGGTTTTTCTCGCCCCAGACTTGGGGCTGGGGCGGGGTGATCTGGGGCAATTTTCTTCGTCATCATAGCTTCTACGGCGTCGGGGGCCAGGGGGCGCGAAAACAAATATCCCTGGCCCAGCTCACAGCGCAGTGCCTTGAGCTGGGCGTGGTGGCGCGGGGTCTCAATGCCTTCGGCCACCACATCTAGACCCAGGTTCCAGGCTAGGCGCACCACCGATTGCAAAATCTCCAGCTTCTCAAAGTCTTGGTCAGCGTTTTCAATGAAGGAGCGGTCGATTTTGAGACAGTCGAAGGGAAAACGGTGCAGATAGCTCAGCGACGAGTAGCCGGTGCCAAAATCGTCGATTAATAGCTTAATGCCCATGGCCTTGAGCTGTTCTAGGGTCGAGATAATTGAGTCAGAGTGGTCAATCAGCACCCCCTCCGTCATTTCAATCTTGAGCCGATGGGGCGAAAACCCGGTTTCATCCAGCAGCTGCCGAATTTCTTCGATTAGGTGCGGCTGGTAAAACTGCTTACTCGACATGTTGACGCTAACTGTAAAGTTGGCCATGGCCGGGTATTGTTCCGTCCAAGCCTGCATTTGACGACAAGCTTCGGCCATCACCCAGCGCCCCAGGGGAATAATCAGGCCGCTGGTCTCGGCAATGCCGATAAACTCACTCGGTTGCAAGAGCCCCCTGGTGGGGTGCTGCCACCGCACCAGGGCTTCAAACCCGCTAATTTCTTGATTGTTAATGGTGACGATGGGCTGGTAGTGCAGGCGCAACTCGCCCCGCTCCAGGGCCTGGCGTAGATCAATTTCGGTTTGCAGGTTTAGATCTTGCTGCATCCACAGCGAGTTATCAAAAATACACCAAGATTGATCGGCACCGGCTTCAACTTGGTGCGCCGCCAAGGCCGCATCGTGCAGCCAGTCGTCAGCGGTCTGGTAGTTTGCCGGGCCGAGGGCAATGCCAATCTGGGCGTTGAGGGCGATCGCCCCAGGCAGGCCCGGCTCGGTAACAGCGGCATAGATCTGTTCAGCTAGGTCAATGGCGGTGGTGCTAGTGCTGAGGTTTGCCACTAAAACTACAAACTCTTGCTCCTCAATGCGAGCGAGGGTGGCGGCAGGGCCGACCTGAGCCCGCAGGCGAGTGCCTAGCTCGGCCAGAGTGCTGGCCTGGGCTGCTTCGAGGCCGCTCAGGGCGATAAACAACAGCGCCATCAAGCGGTGAGGCTGACCATGGGCCAGAGCCAGGGCATGGGCCAGCCGATCTAGCAGCAGCAGGCGATTGGGTAGCCCGGTCACCGCATCCCAAAATCCTTGTTTGATCAGGGCGGTCTCTCGCTGTTTGGCAGCAGAAATATCCCGCAGAGTCAGCAGCGCAGCGCCAGGTTGCCCCGGTAGGCTGAAGGGGTGGCTGGTCAAGGCCACCCACTGAAGCTGGGGTGGTGCTCCCACCGATAGCAGCAGCTCCTCATCTTGGAGGTGCTGCCCGGCCAGCACTCGGGCGAGGGGCATGTCGGCCCTATCAAAGGGGCGATGGTGACGGCTGAGCACCCGATATTTGGCGGTCTCGTCATCGATCGCTAGCCCCGCAATGCCCCCCGGCAGCATTGCCTCAGCGGCAGCATTGCAGAATAAAAGGCACCCAGTCTGGTCAACCGCGATGACGGCCTCAGGTAGGTGGCTCAGCACGGCTAGACAAAGCTCGGCATCGGCAATAGGAAGCTGTTGCATGGGGGCAACCGTAGCGAAGAGGGCAGGGAATGTAGAGGCAGTGCCTGGAGAAGCAGGTCACAACCGTCTAAAGCTAGGGAGTCAAGAGATCATGGCAGCAGACATGGCACCACCAGTGCCAAGGTGCCGTCATTGAACTAGCGTGTCGTTATTAAAGATTAAGCTTCAGACTCTAAGCTTAGACCACTAGTTTGCCCAGGCCGATCGCCAAACTATGCTCTGGTCAATGAGCCAACTGCCCCATGGATCGTTCAGTGGCCCGCTATAGGCATCATAGCCGAGTGTAAAGTTGCGGCTAAACTGCGCTGAGTTGTTTCTACAGAGCAGTTCTGCCCTTCGACTTAGAGCCTAAACTAGACCTGGTGCATTAATCTGTGTTGTCACACCGATCGGTTTTGTTACACACAGTAGAGTTGGCTTTACCTTGGGGTTGATGCGATCGCTAGAGCAGGGTTTTAGAAACCCCTGTGCTTGGCAATCAACGATCAACGGTTAAGAAACTCGACTGACCGATTGGCCTGGCGTTACCGATAGCCTTTAGATTCAAAGGAAACATAGTTAAATGACCAGGCTGGCAAAGACATCTTGAGCAGCATGGAGCAGGCATTACTGGGGGGGCGGTATCAAGTTATCCGACGGCTGGGGTCAGGAGGGTTCAGCCGCACCTTCCTAGTGACCGATATTCACCTGCCCAACCACCCTCAGTGCGTCATTAAGCAGCTTAAGGTTCAAGACAAAGATACGGGCACCCTGGATATGGCCCGTCGTCTTTTTGATACCGAGGCTAGGGTGCTCTATCAGTTGGGCAATCATCCCCAAATTCCTGCCTTGATGGCCCACTTTGAAGAAGACCAGGAATTTTACCTGGCTCAAGAATATATTGACGGCAGCCGCCTCACCCGCCAGGTGGAGGAGGGCAAACCTTGGTCAGAGACTCGGGTGGTGCTGCTGTTACAAGAGGTGCTGGAGATTCTCTCCTTTGTCCATCGCCAGCAGGTGATTCACCGCGATGTGAAGCCCTCTAATTTGATTCGCCGCCACCGCGACGGCAAGCTGGTACTGATCGACTTTGGCGCAGTGAAGCAGGTCACCTCATCACCGCTGCTCGATGCCGAGACTGGGGCCACCAACATTACAGTGGCCATTGGCACCCACGGCTATATGCCCAATGAGCAGTACGCGGGCAAACCCCGGTTTAGTAGCGATGTCTATGCGGTGGGCATTTTGGGCATTCGGGCGTTGACCGGTATGCACCCCCAAAAAATTGAGGAAGACCCAGAGACCAGCGAGCTAGATTGGCGGCGGCACGCCCCCACCGTATCGTCGTCGCTGGCGGCGGTGCTCGACAAAATGGTGCGCTACGACTTTCGCGATCGCTACCCCACCGCCCAGGAAGCCCTCGAAGCTCTACAAAATTTGCCCAACCCTATGCAGGGGCTGCTGAACAATCAGATTTATCAAACCTGGATGAAGGGTGCCAACGGCTATGGCCCTACGATTCCGGGGGAAGATCACGACACGACAGCTGGGCCGATGGAGACCTCAGAACCCACCGCCTTTGCCGACGACCAAGATTCGACCGCGCTGCTGCCGGTCGATTTAGCCTATGCCAACGGCAGCGGTCGATCGCCCGAGCCCCTGCACCATGATTTAAAACCCCGTTTTCGGCCCCGATCGCTGGCGGCGGTTGGTCTGCTGAGCACCTGGGCTCTGGCTCTGGTGCTATGGCGCAGCGGCCTTACCATTGCCTTTACCCCCAACGGCGACCAAGCCAGCATCGCCTTTGAATCAACCCAGGTGCCGCCCCTAGCTACAGATCTGGGCCTACTACTACCCCCCGCCGAAAAGACCGCCTACCTGGTTAGTCGAGGCGACCAGCGTCTCCAGCAAAAGCGCTACCCCGACGCGTTAACCACCTATGACGAGGCGATCGCTGTTCGCTCTGACTCGGCTCCGGCCTACTTGGGGCGGTGCAAAGCCCTAATTGCCCTCAAACGCCCCAGCGAAGCCATCGCCGCCTGCGATGATGCCCTGGCCTATAGCACCTACTACCCCGAGGCTGTACGCAGCAAGGGCAACGCCGAAGAGCAGCAGGGTCGGCTGCTGGCTGCCCTGGCGCTGTACGAAGAAACCAACCGTCTGATGCCGGCCATGTTTGAGGGCTGGCTCGATCGCGGTCGAGTGCTGCAACGACTGGGGCGGTCAGCGGAGGCGATCGCCGCCCTGGAGGAAGCGATCGCCCGCAACCGCGAGTCGGCAGAGGCGTGGACTATTATGGGTGAGGCCACTTGGGCTCTAGAACGTTACGACCAGTCTATTGTGGCCTTCGACAAAGCCCTGCAAGTTGACCCTGACTACGCCCCGGCCAAAGAGCAGCGCCAGCAAGCTCGCAGAACCCTAGGGCGGTAGGGGTCTCCTACTCCTGAGAAACTCTATCTCTAGTCTTCAGTCTTCTATCACCTCAACCCGGACCTCGGTCTCTAGGGTTGACTCTGTGCGGCTGCCCTCCTGGGTAGTACCATTAATCGGCAGCGTCTGGGTCGGAAAAGGACTAGCTACCACAGCGATGTGGCGATCGGCTACGGTGAGACCGTGGGTGGGGTCAAAGCCCCGCCAGCCACCCCCAGGCACATACACCTCAGCCCAGGCGTGGAGATCGCGCTCTGTCACGGTGCGATCGCCCTCCTCATAGCCGCTGACAAAGCGGGCCGCCAGCCCCATGGCCCGACAGGCCTCGATAAATACCACCGCAAAATCGCGGCAGCTACCCCGCCGGTTGGCCCAGGTCACCCCCGCTGGCCAGGGGTAACCGGTGGGCCGAGTGATATAGTCACAGGTCTCGTAGATTTGGGCCACTAGGGTCGTGAGAAAGTAGCCCACATTGCCCTCGACCTGCTGGGCGATCTGCTGGGCCAGATCGATTATGCCTGGGGCGATCGGATCGTGGCTGGGGCTGAGATAGGGCAACAGCACTGTCCGTAGGGTACTGGGGTAGTCCACCGGTAGGGTGGCGGCCCAGGGCTCAGTCAAGTAGTCAAAGGGGTTAGCGCGGTAGGTCTCGACCTCGGCGGTGGTCACCAGGGTGAGTTGATCGGTCGGCACGGCGGCAAACCAAAGCCCGTCAATCGTGTTGCCATCGGTGTCAGCAATGGCCGTCTGCTGGCTAGGAATGGGGGTCACCTCCAGGCTAAACGCGATCAACCGTTGAGCGCCATCACTGCGGGGGCGCAGCCGTACCGTGTGGTTGTACAGCGTCACAGGTTGCTGATAGCGATAGTGAGTCAAGTGACGAATTTGGTAGCGCATAGGTTGGCAAAATATTTAAAAAAACAGTAATCAGAGAGACAATTAGCAGTTCTCTTAATGAAAATAGATGAAATTAATTCCTCTTTCTCGATCCGTGAGCCGTGGCTAAAACCCAGGAACCTAAAAATAGTTTGTCTCCATCTAGACCTAAGCAGTCACCCTCAGGATCTCACTGGCAGGGATCCAATTTCTATCAGTAGCGGCTTTACATTTTGGTAATTTGTGCTTATGTCAGTGGGCATAGAGCTAGCCGCTTAAGATGGCGCGATCGACTCTCTCCAACGGCGGGGATCATCACCAGCAGGCTGATCCCAAGGTTAAGCATTTATAAAAAAAAGTTGCACCTCCCGAAAATCAGCGACATAATAGCTGCTATAGGGAACAGAATTTTTAGCCTTTGGCGCTTGACCTACAGCGCCTGAAAGTAGCGCTCACATTATCCTCGCAATGTTAATCGTCATTGCGAGTTTATTTTTGGCAAAAACTAGGCTCCAAATAATATCTCTGATTTATCTCATCATTTTCATTCACCCTACTAAATAGCTGCCGGAGTCATCCAGATGATTGGTTATTCTCAACAGGTTCATTGCCCTAACTGTGGCCATCTAGCCGAAAGGCACCATATTAGCCCTGATCAGATGGTGCGCACCCAATGTGCCGCCTGTGACTATCTCATGATTACTTGTGCTCGCACCGGCAAGGTGATCGAGGCCTATGCCCCAGGGTTATTTGCTGCCTCGGCGCGCTAGCTCAGCGCACCCCAGCGCAGCACCCGCCTGAGACTATCCCACCTGAGTGTTGCCGCTAAACCTTGTCGGGGCGCTCGCCGCGATCGGCCCAGTGGGTCAAGTTCGCCACTGGACGTAGGGGCTGTTGAGAATATCTCAACTTCTCTGTCTAAAGATGGGTGTGCACTCAACCGGCTGGGTTGCCCCCAGGTTGATCTTTTGAGATGAGTTATTCTCAGGCTATTTCTACATCGACCACAGAAATCCCCAGCTTTAGACCCGTTCTAAAGCTGGGGATTTCTGTGGTCGGCAAGCTGGGGAAGCCCCTAGCTCTGGTCTAATCAGCACCTCAGCAGACTTGGTATAGTCAAAGCCAAACCCTGCGGGGAACCTCATCAGGAGACGATCTAACCATGGACATGATCTTGCGAGACTGCCGACTTCCCAGCGGAGAATCGGTGGATATTGGCCTGGATGGGGGCTACATTCGGGCGATGGCACCTAACCTCGCGGCCCAGGCCACCCAGGAACTCACTCTGGGTGGAGCGCTGGTGAGCCCCCCTTTTGTGGAGTCGCACATTCACCTTGACTCGGCCATGACGGTGGGTCAACCTCGCTGGAACCAGAGCGGCACTCTGTTTGAGGGCATTGAGATCTGGCGCGATCGCAAACCATTTCTCACCTTTGACGATGTAAAGGAGCGGGCGATCGCCACGCTCAAACTCCAGGCCCAGCAGGGGGTGCTGTTTGTGCGCAGCCACATCGACGTCAGCGAAGCCAGCCTCACCGGCCTCAAGGCTCTGCTCGAAGTCCGCGACGCGGTGAAGGACTGGATCACCGTGCAGGTGGTGGCCTTTCCGCAGGATGGCCTCTACGGCAGCCCCGGCAACCTAGAGCTAATGGCAGCAGCGCTCCAGCTAGGAGCCGACGCCGTGGGCGGCATTCCCCACTATGAGATGACCCGCGAAGACGGTGTGCAGTCTGTCCACCGGATTTTTGAGCTGGCTCAGCAGTACGATCGCCTGATCGACATCCACTGCGACGAAATCGACGACGACCAGTCGCGCTTTCTCGAAGTCGTCGCCGCCTGCGCCATTCGGACTGGCCTTGGTGACCGCGTCACCGCCAGCCACACCACCGCCTTCGCCAGCTATAACAACGCCTACGCCGCTAAGCTCATGGGTCTGCTGGGGCGATCGCAGATCAACTTTATCGCCAACCCGCTGATCAACATCACCCTGCAAGGCCGCACCGACACCTACCCCAAACGGCGCGGCGTCACCCGCGTCAAAGAACTCTGGCAGCAGGGCCTCAACGTCAGCCTGGGCCACGACTGCATCCAAGACCCCTGGTACAACCTGGGCAGCGGCAACATGTTAGAAGTGGCATCGATGGCCGTCCACATCTGCCAGATGACCGGCCAAGACGAAATCGCCGCCTGCTACGACATGATCACCGTCAATGGTGCTAAAACGCTTTCTCTCCAAGATTCCTACGGTCTTGAAGTCGGCAAACCAGCCAACTTGATTGTGCTCGATGCCGATAGCCCCTACGAGGCGATCCGCCGTCGGGCGACGGTGACCCATGTCTTTTCTCAGGGAAATCTTTTGGTGGAGACGGTGCCGGAGGTGGTGCGGTGGAGGGAAGTCGCGGGGCGGGGTGAATAGACGGTTGAGTACCACTTGTCTGGCCTTGACTCACCAATTTGAACGCAATGCGATCGTTAAGGCGATCGGGGAGATAGAGTGCCTTGATCTGAGGCCCGCACAAACTCCCCGCTGGCTAGGTGTAGTTTGCCCTGGGGCGTGTGGTCAAAGACCAGTGACACGCTGGCGATCGCCGTCAGGTCGACCCCGTGAAACTGGCCCAGGGGAATGCGCAGGCTGCTGGGGTAGAGTGGCGCCGTGAACCCGTGGACGGAGTCGCTCTCAAACTGGCGCAGGGCAGGCACCGTCGAGAGAATCTCAACCCGAGCGGCGTTGTGCCGCTGGTCGCGCAGCACGATCGCCATCGCCGGCTGCCCCGGTGGCAAAGCCCAGGTCGCATCTGGGGCCAGGCGTAGGTCTAGGCTGCTAAAGGCAGAGATATCTACTCCTCCGAGGGGCAGGGTGAGGGACTCTGTAGGGGTTTGCCAAGCCACCGTCAGCAAATCCAAAAAGTGAGGATAGGGTCGCGGCCCTGGAGTACAGGTTGTAAAGGCCTGGCACTGGGTCAACAGCAACCCCTGACTAGGGGTTACTGGGCTGGCATCGCCGGGATCAAACACCGGGTAGCGCTGGGCTGCGGGCACAATCAGCTGCGACAACACGGGCAGATTATACGCCTCGCCCGGTGCCGGGCGAGTAGGGTCTAGGGCCAAAGCGGCAGGTTTTTTTGCCCCCCAGACGGCTTCTAAAAATGCCGGTATGTACTGGCTGAGAAAGGTTTCTTGGGCGACGCGGGAGAGGCGATCGCGCGAGCGCTGGGGGTTGCACAACGGCGCATTATTGGGATTGCGGTAGTAGTCGTCCTCCACAACAGCCGTGTTGAAAAAGTTATGGTTGGCCCCCGGCAGCAGCAGACCGAGCACCGGGGTCTGGCGCGATTGCTGCCGAGCGGTTTCGACGTAGTAGAGGCTGCTGAGGTCAAAAATATCGCGATCGCACCCCCCAGCTACCACAACCGTCGGCACATCGGGCAGTTGGTAGGCATCGGGCCGCTGAAGCATGGGATAGCTGCGGGTGGGGCTGATCAAGACTAGGGCTGCGATCGGGCCGAGGCCCTCGACCATAGCACCTTCCGCTCCGGCTCGCTGGATGGCGCTGAGCGCCGCTGCCCCACCGCCCATAGAGTGGCCCACCACCGCCAACTGGGCCAGGTCAACCCGCCCTGTCAGCGGCAGGCCAAACCCCATCTCATCGCCCTGATTAGCCTGGGCCAGGCGAGTCAGGTGGGCATCGAGAATCTGACCGCTACGCTGGTCAGCCAGGTCGTTGCGGTTGGCGGCGATGGCCCCAAAGGTCTCGGTAAAGGCTGCATTGAGATTGGGGATCAATACTCCGTAGCCCGCCTCGGCCAAAGCCTGGGCCAGGTAGGCAAAGCCCCAATCAAAGCGGGTTTCGGTACCAGTAGGGCAAGGCCACTGGCTGAGCCCGTCGGGGACAAAGTGGCACCCGGCATGGCGACCGTGGAGAATGACCACCCAGGGCACCGGGCCAGGGGTGGCGGGAAGGGCGATCGCCCCATTCAGCGGCAGCGGCACCCGATCAAAGGCCGTCTCGGTCTGGGTCAGGGTGGTTGTCCCTAGATCGTAGGGGCTGACCAGCGGCAACCCTGATAAGTCAACGGCTGGAGCAATCTCAGGCGGCGGCACAAAGGCAAGCCCTGGCGCTATTCCCAAGCAGCTGAGGAATAGTCCCAGGGCGAACCATAGTCCAATTTTTTGCGCCAATTTTTTGACTAGTAGCCGTAGCTCCAGCGGGCGCGATAGCCCCGCACATCGATGTGGGTAAATACCGAAGAACTGGCCAAGCCGCCCCGGTTACCCCACCAGCCATTCAGGCGGGCATACACGTCAGAGCAGCGCACTCCAGGCACCACAAAATCGACGGCATCTCCCACTAGGTGTCGCGACATAGAGGCCCCACCCACGGCAGCATTGGTGCGCGGGTCACGATACCAGGAGTTAATTCGCAGCGGCTTATCGCCGTACATTTTGCGAATCTCTTCCATCGCGTCGGCGACGCGCAAAATGCCGTAGACCACACCAGAGTTAGCTGGGCGACGGTAGGCACCGGTAGATCGATTGACGTGCAGTGCCTCACCCCAGGTAAAGTTGCCCCGCACCCCGTACTTGTTTCTCGGCTGAATGGGGTCGTTAGAGTAGTAGGTGCCAGTAAAGCCCGGCAGGGTAATGGCAATGCCCCGGTCTACCGGGTTGACGGGCTGCCCAGTGCCCTGGTCGTTGGGCTTGTTGCCAATCTCAGTGCCCGAAATTTGAATGTCGGGCACATAGGCATACCAAGTAGTGCGATTTTGGGGGCCGAGAAAAGCCCCTTGCAGGGCCACCCGCACATGGTTTTTATCGGGTTGGGCGTAGGAGTTGAGCAAAAATACGGTGCCCTTTTTCACCAGCACTTTTTCGGCGTCGGGCAGCTGGCTCGACTGCACCGGCTGCGACTTAAAGATAGTGTCGCCTGTAATCTCAAGGGTTTGGCGATTGCCTTCAACTTTGGTATCAGGGCTGTAGACATACCACTTGGTGCTAACCTCGGCCCCAACCAGAGAATCTACCAGATCTAATTCGTAGTGGTCACCCGCTGCTGGTTTAAAGGCCAGCAGCATCAACTGCGTACCATTTTTAACAAATACTTTTTGGGCGTCAGGGAGCTGCGACGATATTTTAGGTTCAGCTTTAAAGAGAGTGTCGCTTACCACCCGCAGCCGCACGCCCGTCAGCACATCGATATCGGGGGTGTAAACGTACCAGCTGCGGTTCTTTTTATCACCAATGGTGGGTTCGCGCAGCTGCACTTGCCAGTGGTTTTTGCCCACATCAATGTAGTACTGAATGTCGAAGGTGGTGCCGTTGGTAACCAGCACCTTTTCAGCATCGCTCAGCTCACTCGCCAGCTTGGGCTGAAGCTTAAAGAAGGTGGTGCTTTTAACCCGCAGAGTGAGGCTATTGATTGCCGAAGGAGGGGTTTCGCCACCTGGAGTTTCGGGCTCTGCGGTGCCACCACCTTCTGGGGGGGGGATCTCTTCTGGGGGCGACGGGGGCAGCACTGTGCCGCCCCCGATCTGCTCAGGCTCAGGGGCACCAGTGCCAATAGAGACCGTCATGGCCAGAGGGGCGTCAGAGCGCAAAAACCACTCTCGCATGCCCTCGACGTTGAGCACTTGCTCCTTGGGGTTATTGGAGGACGGTCGCTTTTGAATGCGGGAAATCCACTGATTGCCCTGCATGAGGTAAAACGCTTCGTCGGTTTCCTTGACCCAGGTACCCATGATGGCTCTCCGGTAAACACAGAGGCGGCGTTGGTTGTAGGCCACCTAGCTAAGAATAGTAGAGTCTATTGGAGGATGTGGCGCAGTTTTGCAGCTCAGAAGTCTAGTTTTTTACTCAGGAGGGTGAGATTGGCAGGGGGGTGGATGGCCGTTTTGAGGAAATTTCTAGAAAATAAGCTGCCAACTGCAATCTAACGACTGTGGCCCCTATGAAGTGGCACGGCCCATCAGGGCGGCACTATTTTCTAGGCGTTGCTTGATGGCTGGGTAAGTCGGAAGCGGCCCCCAAAATCTGGGCGCTGAGGTCGGTATGCCCGGTTTCTAAAAAGCCAAAGGGCGTCAGATCGGTGGGTGGCTGCCCCGCCAGGTGCTTCCAGCTCTGAAAAATTAGCGGTAGGGCACTGCTGCCAATCAACAGGGCGATCGCCAAACTCAGCGCCCCGTCGACCCAAAACCAGTGAAATAGGGCCATACACACCGCCCCGACAATCACCCCGATAGAGCTGGCCAGGTCGGCCACCACATGCAAAAATGCGCCCCGCAGATTGAGCGATTCATCGCCTTGGCCGTGTAAGAGCCATACCCCAAAGCCGTTGATGCCCAGGCCGATCAGGGCGGTGCCCAGCATCGGGGCACTGACCGTGGCCGTTGGCGGAGCCTGGAGGTGCTGCCACGCTTCTAGAGAAATCAGCCCCGCTAGGGCTAGCAGCCCCGCGCCGTTGACCAGGGCGGCGATCGCCTCTAGGCGCGGCTGGCCGGGTCGCGGTCGAGCCAGGGTGAGCCGCGTGAGCCAGCTAGCCGACAGCGCCAGGCCAATGGCCCCCACATCGGTCAGCATGTGCCCGGCATCAGACTGTAGGGCTAAGCTGTGGCTGCTACTGCCCACTAGCCACTCCACCACCGCAAACCCCAGCACTAGGCTGAGAAATAGGCCCAGACGCTGACGATCGGCGGCATCGAGACCACAGCGACAGGCAAAGGGCTGACCAGCATGGGCAGAGGGCAACATGGACAAACTGTTAAGACCGCAACTAGAGAATGATTTGCCTAAGCATTTTGGCACGGTTCAACCAGTTTGAACCCGCCGATAGACAGTTTGTCCGCTGCCCCCCATTCTCCATCTGCTCAGCAAGGCTCCATACCCAACGGGCTCAATTGGGAAAATAAGGTTGCCGCTCCTGACTTCTACAATTGAGCGATGGCCTGTCGTTGACCCCATCTCATGCCCATGCTTAAGTTGCTGCTTGTGCGCCACGGTCAGTCGGTAGGCAACACCGAAGGCCGCATGGAAGGCACTAGCTCTACCGCCCTGACCCCGCTGGGTGTGCAGCAGTCTCTAGCGCTGGGGCTACGCCTGGCTACTGCTGGCTGGTACCCCACTCACCTCTATGTCAGCCCCCTAGAGCGGGCCACCGCGACCCAGCACTATTTGCTGCAAGGGTTCACGGAAGTTGATAGTCAGCACCGGCCCAGCCCTGAGCCAGCGATCGCCGCCCCCGTAGGGTGGGCACCGCCCACCCATCCCGAAATACTCGACGACCTCAAGGAATACGACGCCGGAATTTTTACAGGATTGACCTGGGCCGAGGCCAGCGCCCAATACCCCGACCTTTGCTACCAGCTCGAAACCAGCCTCGATTGGCAGCCCATTCCCCAGGCTGAGACTCTGGCAGCGGGCAGCGCTAGGGCACAGCGGGTGGTCGATCGCCTGCTCAGTCACAGCAACGGCGATCGCATTTTGGTCATCAGCCACCACTGGATCTTGCAGCAGATCGTCGCTCGGCTGCTGGGCTGCGATTCGCGAAGCGATCCGTTCCGGAATCGCACCTGGGGGCTCCCCATGGCCAACACCGCCTGCTTTGAGTTTTGGCTTGATCGCGATCGCTGGGATGACCCTGGCCCCAACCGCCTCAACACCGAGCTGTGGCAGATCCAGCGATTCAATGACACCAGCCACCTCCAGGCGTAGTGCGGGACGGTGGAAAATCCTGACTTTCGTCGCCCCGGCAGGGCTGACAGGTGAGGAATTCTTCGTGGCTGCGATCGCTAGCGGAATGGACATGGTAAAACGTTGAAACCAACGGCCAAACTTTGTAGTACGCTTGAACCAAGGTCAGCGCCCTTGCCCCATTAGCTCAAAACTCACCGGTTCCTACGGAGACAGCCCCATGGCCCAGCCCAGCAGCAGCATCGCCGCCACCGCCTCAGACAGTCTAGAGGCCGAAACTCCAGTCGTCGAAGCAGATGACGACACCATCTCCACCGAGCCAGCAGATCCCGACCAGATTGACGATCTCTTCAAAGACCTCAAAACTCTGCTCAGCACCGTCGAAAAGCTGCAAAAGGCGCGCCAAGATGTCGGCGATATTAAGCCTCTTATCCTGCGCCTGCTCGACGGCGAGCTGCTGTCCGGCGACGATCTAGAAGAACTGCGCGGCGGCATTGGGGGTCTGTCAAAAATCCTCAAACTCTACGGCGATTACCAGATCGCCCTAGAGCGCGCTCAACCCGCCCGCACCATTCTCGACCAGCTGCTGAAATCCTAAGCGGCTCTCCCTCAACCCTCTCCCTTCACCGCCGTGCCGATATACATCACCCGCATGTCGTCGTCAAAGCGGACGTCAAACTGGCCCGTGGCCTGATACAGCCGGTAGGCACTGATAATTTCGCCCACGGTGCTGCCAAACAGGTTAAACCCGGTCATCGACACCTGGCCAAAGCCGGCCTGCACCAGCATAGTCTCCAACTCGGCGGGGGTGATGAACTTGCGCCAGTCGTGGATGCCCACCGGAATCTGGCGCAGGATGTTTTCTAGCAGCCAGATCATGACGAGCCGCGATCGCCCGGTGCGATTGATGGTGTCGAAGCAAAATAGGCCACCGGGCCGCAGCACCCGGCCTATCTCCTGCACCGACTTCAGCGGGTCGGCCACGTGCTCAAGCACATCCACACAGACCACCACGTCAAAGCTATCTGCCTCAAAGGGCAATGCCTCGGCCACCCCACAGCAGTAGACGATCGACAGACCTCCGGCGGTGGCGTGGGCCTGGGCCGCCGCAATACACCGGGCCGACTGATCAATCCCCCACACCTGGGCGTGCTGATGGGCTAAAAACTCGCAGGTAAAGCCACCACCACAGCCGACATCCAACACCCGCAGCCCCTGCCAGCGGGGTAGCACCCGGTCAAAATACTCAAACCGCAGCGGGTTGAGGCGGCTCAGCGGCGCTATGGTGGCAGTTTCATCCCACCAGTGGGCCGCCTGCTGATCGTAGAAGACCAGGTTGTTGCGTGGTATTGACAAAACCCTGTTCCCCTACCGCCCGTTCCACGCCGCCGCCGCATCGCTGACAGCCTGGTCGACCGTCTTTTGGCCCAGCATCGCCGCCTGCAAATTGTCGTAGATAATTGCCTGCAATTCCTTGATGCCATCCATCGCCGGAATTAGCACCTCGGCCTGGTTCATTTGCTTGGCGCTGACCGATCGCGCTTTTTCCACGCCCTTTGTGCCCTCAGCCGCAAAATAGCCATCCTCCAGCGCCCCGGCGGTCGAGGGCAGCACGTTGGCGGCTTTGGCAAAGCTGAGCTGGTTGGCGTCATTGGTCAGGTACAGGGCAAAGCCCAGTGCCGCCTCGGGCACATCAGTCGCAGCAGGAATCACCACATTCATCACCGCCACGTTGGTTTTGCCCGTGTCGCCAGTAATCTGGGGGCCGCTGCCGGTGACGGCGGCAATATCCGCCGCGTTGGCCTCAATCGTCGGAAAAAACTCGGCCCCGGTAGACAGCAGCGCCACTTCACCTGACTGGTACAGGTCGATCGCCCGGCGATGGCCCTGGGTCAGCACCTCACGGGGCAGCAGATCCTGCTGGTAGAGGTCAGTCCAGTACTGAAAGACGGCCCGACCCTGGGCGGTGTCAAAGGCCGCCTGGCCCTGGTCATCCACCAGCTCCACCCCCATCTGCACAAAGGATTGCAGCACGTCGGCAGAGTCTTCGGGCACAAAGGTGGTGAAGTAGGCGTACTTGCCGGTTTTATCTTTTACCTGGCGGGCGACCTCGGCCAGCTCGGCGTAGGTAGTGGGCGGCTCGACCCCAGCGGCCTCCAGCAAATCCTGGTTGTGCAGGGTGACGTTGGTGGTCAAATACCAGGGAAGACCAAAGCTCTGGCCGTTGAGGGTGTTGGCCTGCCAAATGTTGGGCAGGTAGACGGCGCGATCGGCTGCAGAGACTTTGTCGTCCAAAACCATCCAGGCGTTGCGGCTGGCCAGCTGAGCGGCAAAGTCGGGGTTGAGGTTGACTACGTCTGGTGCAGTGCCAGCGGTGACGGCAGTGAGAATTTTGCTCTGCATGTCGGCCCAGGGCACATCTACCCAGCGCACGGTAATGCCGGGGTTCTGAGCCTCGTAGTCGGCAATCAGCCCGTTGAAGTAGTCGGTAAAGTCGGGCTGGAGCTGCATCGTCCAAAACTCGACCTCTTGGCTGCCGTCGGTGGGGGCCGTGGCGCTGGGCTGTCCGCCGCCGCAGGCCACTAGCCAGCTCATCATTAGCCCCAGCAGGGCAAGCAGACCAAAGCGAGCGGAGGAGCGGAGGTTCATGGCAGGTTCTAAGCAGTACGAGCGATTAATAATCACGAAAACAAACTCAAGGCCACTGTCCCCTCCTCGGAGGGGTGCCCGAAGGGCGGGGTGGGTCACAAAGACTGGACTGACCTACCTCTACCCCTCCCAGGAGGGGACGAACGACAAAAATGTATTCCTCAGCCTACAGCATCACCTGCACCTGCTCGGCGCAGGCGATCGCCCGCTCCTTGGCCTCCTCGACGGTATCGCCCAGAGCCAGGGCCACGCCCATGCGGCGGTTGGGGTGGGCGACGGGCTTGCCAAACAGCCGCACCTTGCTGGTGGGCACCTGCAAGGCCTTGTCCAGGCCTACATATTGAGGGCGATCGCTCGCCCCAGCCGCCAAAATTACCGCCGAGGCCCCCGGCTGCACCAGGGTAATCTCGCCGATGGGCAGGCCCATGATTGCCCGCACATGCAGCTCAAACTCTGACTGGTGCTGGCTCACCATGGTCACCATGCCGGTGTCGTGGGGGCGGGGGCTGACTTCGCTAAAGTAGACAGTCTGGGCCTGATCGGGTGCCCCAGCGATAAACAGTTCCACCCCAAACAGGCCCCAGCCGCCCAGGGCATCGGTGACGGCTTGGGCCATGGCCTGGCAATCGGCCAGGGTGTCGGGGTGCAGGGCGCAGGGTTGCCATGACTCGCGGTAGTCGCCCGATTCCTGGCGGTGGCCGATGGGCGGGCAAAAGTGGGTGCCGTCCGCCGCCCGCACCGTCAGCAAGGTAATCTCGGTATCGAACGGGACAAAGCCCTCGACAATGACGCGATCGCTCTTACCCCGCCCTGCGGCTCGAGCGTACTCCCAGGCAGGCAGTACGTCGGCGAGGTAGCGCACGGTGCTCTGGCCCTTGCCCGACGAGCTCATGATTGGCTTCACCACACAGGGTAGACCGATCGCCTCCACCGCTGCCAAATACTCCGCCTCAGTGGCCGCAAACCGAAAGGGTGAGGTCTTTAGCCCCAACTCTTCTGCGGCCAGCCGCCGAATGCCCTCACGGTTCATTGTCAGCTGGGTGGCCCGAGCCGTGGGGATGACCCGCCAGCCTTCGGCCTCTAGGGCCACCAGGGTATCGGTGGCGATCGCCTCTACCTCCGGCACGATTAGCCCTGGCCGCTCCTGCTCGACCACCCGCCGCAGGGCCGTGCCATCGAGCATATCGATCACGTGGTGGCGGTGGGCCACAGTCATGGCTGGGGCGTGGTCGTAGCGGTCGACGGCCACCACCTCCAGCCCCAGCCGCACCGCTTCCAGCGCCACCTCCCGGCCCAGTTCGCCAGAACCCAGCAACAGCAGTCGTTGAGCAGCATCTTGCTGGGGCGTACCCAGCGGCGGTAGAGAGGTAGTCATGGGCGATCGCTCCAGGCTAAAAACGGTAGAAGGCAATATTTTCTCAATATTAAGTGCTCACTTTTCAGAATTGTGTGTAACATCCTGGTGATACCGGGTAGTCGTTGGTTCGGTATGCCATCAGGAGCAGTCACACAACAAGCTGGGTAGACAGTCGAAAAGCTAACTTTCTTCTCTTCCCGAAATTTCCAAAAGAAAAGTGGAAAATCTGAATCAAATTGTGTACCATTCGTTAGCACTTTTGCCCTAAAAGCAATGGCTAGGCTACTAGCTTGCTGATTGATTGCCATGAAAGTGGCTTTTCAAGGGGTGAGCGGGTTTATTTAGGTCTGTCTGGTTGGCTTCAAAGCCGGGCAGTTTTTCTGGTTAGCTACCTGTTTTTCGGATACTGCCGTGGATAGTCTCAAAGCTATTTTTAATCGCAAGCCTCGGGGGGTTGGCATCGAGCTCACCCCCGAGAAGATCAATCTGGCTCGCCTGAAAAAGCAGGGAAATACTCTCAAGTTAGAAAACCTAGCTTCTGTAGAGCTGGCGGAAGGAGTCTATGAAGAGGGCCAAATTTTAGACAGCGCCGCGATGGTAGACGCGCTACAGATGGTGCTGGCCGAGAGTAAGCTCAAGGTCAAACAGGCTACCACTGCCATTCCGGGTCGAGCCATTACCCGCGTCATCCCGGTGCCCGCCGAGCTAGACGACGATGAGCTGCGTGAAATGGTGCTCAACCAAGAGGCCAGCCTCTATCTGCCCTTTCCTAGAGAAGAGGCCGATGTCGACTATCAAAAGCTGGGCTACTTCGTCGACGAAGACGGCATTGAGAAGGTGCAGGTGCTGCTGGTCGCGGTGCGAAAAGACCTCACCGACCCCTACATTGATGTGTTTGCCCAGGCGGGTCTGGCCCTCAATGTGCTAGAAACCTCCAGTTTTGCCCTGATTCGCACTATTCGTGAGCAGCTGCGGCAGTTTACTCCCCAAGAGGCAGCAGCGGTAGTCGACATCGAGTTTGAAAATACTGAGATCTCTATTGTGGTCGACGGGGTGCCCCATTTCTCGCGCACTGTCCCCATTGGCACATTTCAAATTCAGAGTGCCCTCAGTCGTGCTATGAACCTGCCCCCCTCCCGCAACACTGATTTGCTCCAGGGTATGACGGTGCCCATTCAAACTATGGACACCGTTGGGGCTCCTCAAATGGGCAACAGCAATCCCGGTACCACGGCCATGCTGCGGGTGCTGGGCGAGCTCTCAGATGAGCTGCGGCGGTCTATCGACTTTTATCTCAACCAGGGTGAAGAGATGGAGGTGGCTCAGCTGCTGCTGGCTGGGCCGGGGGCATCGATCGGTCAGCTCGACGAGTTTTTAGCCCAGCGCTTGAGCTTGCCAGCCAGCCAGATTGACCCCATTGCCGCCCTCTCGCTGGAGGTAGCCGAAGACATTCCAGAGAGCCAGCGACCTGGTTTGGCGACGGTAATAGGTCTTGGTCTGCGGGAGGTATAGCTATGTATAGTCTCGATATCAATTTTCTCAAAGACCGAGAGGTTCGGGTCTACAACGTTAAGCCCAGGAGTCGGGCCGGGGCTGCTGAGCCTGGCGATCGCCGCCCGCTGATTTTAGGCTTGGCCGCCGCCCTGGTGCCCTTGGCCTTAGTGGGCGGTTACTGGGTGGTCACCCGACAGCAGGTCAACCAGTTGCGAGCCCGCAGCGCCGCCCTCGACAGCGAGCTGGCCACGCTGCAAAGTCAGCTTCAGGAGATCAGCACTATTCAAGGGCAAATTGATGTGATCAGGGCAGAAAACAGTGCCTTTGCCGCAATTTTTAACAATATTGTGCCCTGGTCAGCCCTGCTCAACGATATTCGCAACCGTACCCCTGGGCGAGTGCAGATTGTCAGCCTGAGTCAGACCGATGGCACCACCTCAGAGATTGACTCTGCTGCTACGACGCCAGCGACCTCTGGGGGCATTGCTATCAACGGGGTGGCTTGCTCCTATGACGACATTAACGACTTTGCCCTTGTCTTACAGCGATCGCCCCTGCTCCAGTCTCAATCGGTGGCGATCGCTCAAGCGGCCCAGCAGCCTACACTGCTCGACCCCCAGACCCAGGGTCGTTGCCCTGGCACCGCCGTCGGCGAGCCCGACTTTTTGATTGACTACGACATCAACGCCAACATTACCGCCACCCCAGCCTCTGAGCTAATCGATGAGCTTGAGCGGCAGGGCACCGTTGGTCTGGTAACTCGCCTTCGGGCCCTGAGAGAAAAAGGAGTGATCCAATGACCGCATCCGGCGATTTCCTTCCCCTTGAAGATAATCAGGGGACTGAGCAATTAGGGCCAACCTACCCCACTGCTTTTGGCATTGAGTTCAACCCTAAGGTGCAGGGCATCGCCCTAGGGCTACTGGGCTTGCTGGGTTCCTTTGCCCTATACAACTTTGTCGTGCAGCCTGTACAAGAGCAGAAAACTGCCCTCGAAGCACAGGTCGCCGACAAGCAGACCCAAGTCGATCAACAAACCGCCAGCCTGCAAAATCGAGCCGAGCTTCAGGCCCAGCTTGATCAGGCGCTAGAGCAGCGCGTGGGCATCTATGGCCTACTGGGCAATGCCCAAAGTCTCGATACTCTGCTGCTCGATATCAACCAGCAGATTAGAAACAGTAACGCCGCGATCGCCGACGTGCTTAGGGCTGACCCCGCCCGCCTAGACAACGCCCAACTCGCTGCTCTCGGGCTCAATCGTGAGCAAATCCAGCGGGTCAAGACTCTCTTGGCGGGTGACCTACAGCTGCAAACCAGGCTCTACAGTTCAGAGCTGTTGAGCTTTACGCCTAGCCCATCAGTGCTGTTGGCCGACGGGCCGCCAGAGCTAAACGGCAAGCTAGAGCGCTACACCGTCAACGTGTCGATGCAGGCGCTGTTTCCCCAGACCCAGAGCATTATGCGCAACCTAGAGCGCCTAGAGCCTCTGGTTGTAATTCGCGATGTGCAGCAGAGCATAGCCCCCCCGCCTGAGGGAGTAAGCGAAGAAGATCTGGTGGGTATCAGTCGTCTACTGCTCACCGATTACACCCTAGAGGTGCTGGTGCCGGTGGGCGACCCCAGCATCCCCCCCCCGCCCCCAGCTCCCGAGGCTCCGGCTGAAGGTGAAGCCCCGGTTGAGGGCGAAGTCCCCGCTGAGGGAGGTTAATTGTCTAGCTTGTTTGAATTTCGAGCTGGTCTTTTTGCTGCCGCTTAGACGCTAGCCGCCGATCCTGATCTACCAACGCCCAGACTGCCCAACGCCCAGACCAATAGACCCTGTGCGGCCCTGCCGCCCCCGTGATGGAGGAGTGAACCCGTGAATCCCTTGATGAAACTACACCCGATTTTGGTTGGCAGTGCCCTGGTGGCTCTCGCAGCCCAGCCCAGCTTAGCCTCGGTAACGAGCATTACCAATGTGCGCCTCAACCCCACCGCTACGGGGTTAGACCTAGTCTTTGATACTCGGGGCGGTGACGGCAGCAACGTCTTTACCGTCACCCAGGGCAACACCTTAGTGGCCGATATCACTCGCGCTCAGCTAAACCTGCCCAATGGCGGTGGCTTTATTGAGGCTAACCCTGCCCCAGGCATTAGCCAGATCACGGTGGCTCCCCTCGATGCCAACAGCGTGCGGGTGACGATTAGCGGCAATGGTCAGTCGCCGGTCGGTGTTGTCGCTACCACTGATGACCGAGTTGTGCTGTCGCTGCGCAACGACGGCCAGGCTGCTCAGGCACCTACTCCAGTGCCCCAAGACATCGTGACGGTGCCAGCCCCGGCTACCCCTCCCACGAGTGATCCGTCCACCGTGGCTCAGGCTACCCCGCCCGCTGCCGAGGTGCCAGCCCCCGCTAGCCCAGACGTGCTGGTGCCCAACCCCGACGTGATTATTGATGGCCAACCGGTACCCCGACCCCAGGTGCAGCAATCGCCGCCGTTTTTGCCTCGGGCCGTAGCACCTCCGATTGGCGATATTGCCATTGCTGAGGGGGTAACCTCATTTAGCACAATTAACCTGGGCAGCAATGAGCGCATTCCCAAACTGCTGCTGCGCGACGCCCCTGCCCGAGAAGTGCTCTCACTATTGGCGCGGGCCGCAGGTTTAAACCTGGTCTTTACCCCTGCTACCGCTGGTGGAGCCGGAGGGCAGCAGGGTGCGGCACCAGCCGCTGGTGCCGATGGCCCCACTGTCAGCCTAGATATTGAAAATGAGTCGGTACAGGAGGTGTTTAACCATGTGCTGCGGGTAACTGGGTTAGAAGCCAACCGAGTAGGCCGTAGCATTTATGTTGGTGCTAGACTTCCGGCCTCTGCTCAAAGTATTACGGCTCGTACCCTGCGCCTTAACCAGGTAGATGCCAGCGTTGCTTCCAATTTTTTGGTTGCCCTCGGTGCCGAAAGCGCTGTTAGCCGAGAGCGTCTAGTCACTAACGTCAATGCTGTTGATATTGGCGAGGGTGCCCCCGCTCTGACAGAGACTCAAACTACTACCGTTGAGCAGATCGAGACTAACCGGGTGGAGTATGAAGACAGCCAAACTATTCTGCGAGGCTTGCAAGTAGTTGCCGATGAGCGAACTAACTCGGTAACCTTGGTAGGCCGGGCTGACCTAGTCGCTCTTGCTACCGAGCAACTGACCCGGATCGATGTGCGGCGACGACAGGTGGCTATTAATGTCAGAGTGATTGATATTGACCTCAATGCCCTAGACGCCTTTGGCACTAGTTTCTCGTTCCAAACCGGTAACTTTGGCTTTACCAGTTCTGGGGGCTTAGGGGTGATCAATTTGGGGGCTGGGGTGCCATCGGGGCCTGTTCCCACTATTCCTAGTGGCACGCCTATTTTGCCCCGCGGGTTAGGTGCTCCTGGAGCCAACCAAACCTCTACAAACTTCCTGTTCCAGTTATTGGCCACAGTGCAGAACGGGAATGGAAAAATTATTACTGATCCAACGTTGATTGTGCAGGAGGGCCAAACGGCAACGGTTCAGCTCACGCAAGATGTTGTTACCGACATTACGACTACGGTACAGGTTACCGATGGGGTATCTGTTACCACCCAAGAAGTTGAAACTGAGCCCGCTGGGTTAATTTTACAGGTCAATGTAGATCGGATTGACGATAATGGCTTTGTATCGCTATCTGTAGCCCCTAGCATCTCGGCCCCTACCGATACGTTTAACTTGGGTAACGATACTATTTTCTTGCTGTCTGAGCGTCAACTCAGTTCGGGCCAGGTACGCGTGCGAGACGGCCAAACGTTGTTGCTTTCAGGCATTATCCAAGAGTCAGAGCGTACCAGCGTCACAAAGATTCCTATTTTGGGAGATATTCCCATCCTGGGCGCGCTGTTCCGCAGCACCGTAACGAACAACCAACGTCAAGAGCTAATTGTGCTGCTGACGCCGCAGATTATTGATGACTCTGATCAGTCGGTGTTTGGCTATAGCTACACCCCCAGTGAGCAGGTTCAAGAGATTCTTGATAATCCAAGTCGATAGGCTGTAGCAAGGGTTATTTAGATCAAGGTGTTTGGTAAAAAAAGGGATCTGGCTATGTGCTAGATCTCTTTTTTTGTAGTTGGGAGATGATGCCGAATCTGAATTCCATACCCCCGATTCTCAACCGGCCAATTGAGCAGGGCAAACCACCGTTCGCCCTGCTCAATTGGGGGTAGGCGAGCAGGATTTGGTATTACTCGGCAAAGTAGGAGCCATACATCACGTATCCGTCGTTGTTGAGCTGGGTTTCGTCGGTGTAGAAGGCAACCTCTACGGAGTCCGAGGCTCCAGGTTTGGGAATGAGTTTGATGTAGGGGTTGGGGCCGTCGTAAAAGGTAGGACTAGCCTCTAGCTTAAGCAGATAACCTCCTTCAATACTGACCAGGCTGTAGGCACTGGTTTGGCCACTGCCCCACTGTATCTGCCCGGCGCTGATAGTCATGGGGCCAAAGGCGATCAGTACCTTGCTCAACGGCTGCCACTCTTTCATCAGGGTGTCTGGCAGGTTGGCAGTAGTCGGGGAGACGACCGGGGGCGGTGCCGAGGGCTCAGGGGTTGATGTGGCGGTCTCGGGAGGGGTAGATGGGGCGGTGCCCTGGGGTGGGGCAGTGGGACGACAGCCCCCTAGCCCGAGGGCTGCTACCAGTAGCATCAACCCGGCGGCTCGCAGGGGGGCCGGGGAATAAGGCGGCAGGTGGGTTTTATTGGCGGCCATGGTTACCCCGTTAGGCTAGATCTGGTGGCAAGTAGCCATCGCCATCATAGTAGACAGTCTAAATACCTTTGGCTCGATGGCTATGAGCCATCGCTATGGTAGCGTTTTGCTGCGATCGCTCGATCAGGCCCGGCTCCAACACCAGACATGCTGAGCAAAGCCTAAAAAAATAGACAGAAGCTGAATTGCTGGGGGCAGGGGTGGGTAAAGTATAGGCAGTGCAACATCGGCATTGCAACTGGGTCAGGCTGGTTGCAGGCATTGCGTATAGAGGGCGATCGCAGGGGCGATCGCCACCGCTAGGGTGAACAATCAAGGGAATGGCCATGGCTCAGACGGTGCATTCTGCGGCGGCAGCGGCGGCGGCAGTGACAGCAGCTCAGGCTGATGTAGAACTGCGGCAGGTATTTAAGACCTTTGGCTCAGACGTGGCGGTACGCCAGCTAGACTTAACCGTTCACCAGGGAGAGTTTTTTAGCATTCTCGGGCCGTCGGGCTGTGGTAAAACCACCACCCTGCGACTCATTGCCGGGTTTGAGACGCCCACCGCCGGGGAAGTGTTGATTCAAGGGGCCAACGTCAGCACGGTGCCGGCTTACCGCCGCCCGGTCAATACCGTGTTTCAGAGCTACGCCCTGTTTGACCACATGACGGTCAAAGACAACATTGCCTTTGGGCTCAAGATTAGACGGTTGGGATCGGCTCAGGTGCGCGACCGCGTCGCCGAGGCCCTGCGGCTGGTGCAGCTAGAGTCTATGGCCAACCGCTACCCCACTCAGCTCTCTGGTGGGCAACAGCAGCGAGTCGCTCTGGCACGGGCGCTGGTCAACCATCCGGCAGTAATGCTGCTCGACGAGCCCCTTGGTGCCCTCGACCAAAAACTGCGCAAACAGATGCAGGTAGAGCTGGCCAACCTCCATCGCCAGCTGGGCATCACCTTCATCATGGTCACCCACGACCAAGAAGAGGCTCTGGCGCTTTCCGATCGCATTGCCGTTATGAACAACGGCCAGATCGAGCAGATTGGCACCCCTGGCGACATCTACGATCGCCCCCGCACCCCCTTTGTGGCCGACTTCATCGGCGATACCAACCTGCTGCCGGGTCGTCTGCACCAGGTCTCGGCTACCGAAGCGCAGGTGATCGCCCACAGTGGCCTACAGGTCATTGCCCGACCGGCTGAACCGGCCCAATATGATTTGGGGCAAGCCGTTGTCGTCAGCATCCGGCCTGAAAAAATCAGCCTGAGCCCGAGTTTACCCGCCAGCAGCGGCAACTGCTATCAGGGCGAGGTCAGACATGTCATGTATTTGGGTACCCATCTGCACTGCGTCGTACAGCTCACCTCGGGCGAAACTCTGACCGTGCGCCAGCCCAACCGGGCCGAGTCAACCATAGATGTAGATATGCCCGTGCACATTCACTGGGCGATCGATGACTGCTTAGTGCTCAAGGCCGATTAGATAACGCTAAAAAAACGAGCTGCGGTGCAGACTCACTCCCCATGACTTAGGAATTGCTGGTTAACTACTATAGAAGCCCACCGCTGAAAACCTAGCGGCCTAGAACTCGGTACCCCGGCCCTAAAGCCTGAAAAGACTAATCCCCCCCGCCCCCTAGTGAACCTGGAGAACACCGTGCCAAAGCGATCGATGACACCTTATTCTCTGCGCCGCCCTGCCTTCAGCCGCCGCCGATTTTTGCAGGGGTCGGCAGCGGTAGTGGCCGGTTTGGCAGCCACCAACTGTCGTCAAAATCTGTCGGGGCCACCCAGGGGCGGTGGCAGCGATGGGGCTCTGCACATCTACACCTGGGCCAACTACACTGACGATGGCCTGGCCCAGGCCTTTACCGAGCAAACGGGCATACCGGTGGTAGTCGATATTTTCGACTCCAACGAGATCATGCTGACCAAGCTCCAGGCCGGGGGTGGCGATGCCTACAGCATCATCTATCCCTCCGACTACATGGTGTCGGAGATGATTGATCTAGATCTGCTGACGGAGCTCGATCAAAGCCGCATCACTGGCCTAGAGAACCTCAAGGAGAAGTGGGTCAACCCCGCCTACGACCCCAACAACGCCCACAGCATTCCGTTTTGCTGGGGGACTACGGGGCTGCTGTATAACCGAGACGTAGTGCCCAGCGAACCCACCGATTGGGATTTTCTCTGGGAGAACCAGGTCGCTCTCTCCCGCCGCATTACGCTGATTGATGACATGCGCGAAACCCTGGGAGCCACCCTCAGATCTCTAGGTTACTCCTACAACACCAGCAACCCAGCGGAGATCGAAGCGGCCTACCAGCGGCTGCTAGAGCTACAGCCCCACATTGCGGCTTTTAAGACCACCGGCTTTGAGAATGAGCTGCTCAGCGGTGATCTGGGGGTTTCCATGGTTTACTCTAGCGATGGAATTGCTCTGACCCTCGAAGACGATCGCATAGAATACGTCATCCCCGCCAGCGGGTCTTCTCTGTGGACTGATACCCTGGTGATTCCCAAAACCGCCCCCAATGTCGATGCTGCCTACCAGTGGATGAACTTCATTCTCGACCCAGCGGTTGCTAGTGCGGCGGTAGAGCGTCTGTTTTTTGCCACCGCTAACCAGGCCGCTTTTGACCTGTTGCCTGCCGATATTCAAACCAACGACGACCTCTACCCCCCCGATGAGATTTTGGCCAAGAGCGAGGGCATTGTCGCCGTAGACGAGGCCGCTACCGCCTTGTTTGACCGGCTATGGACTGAAGTTACGAGCGCTTAGGAGGATGAAAGTTGGCGTTTTGAGTGCTCTGGTTTGAATGCTGTCGGCAACGTCTTAAATCAAAACTTTCCCCCGTTTGCCCCCTTGTCTCTCCCTCCCCTATGACGTTCTCTCCTCCGCCTACCCCCGCCCGGCCCTGGGCCGATCGCCTCGCGCCTCGCCGCTGGCTAGGGCCAATCGCTCTACTGGGGCCAGCGGGGGTATGGCTAC
The DNA here is from genome assembly GCF_055795045.1 of Pseudanabaena sp. PCC 9330. Taxonomy (NCBI): domain Bacteria; kingdom Bacillati; phylum Cyanobacteriota; class Cyanophyceae; order Pseudanabaenales; family Pseudanabaenaceae; genus Pseudanabaena; species Pseudanabaena sp. PCC 9330. The sequence goes on from NZ_JAYFES010000107.1 coordinate 145,037, forward strand.
TGCTATTGCTAGTGCTGCCGACCCTGCTCATTTTAGAGATTAGCCTGGTGCCGGGGCTGCGGCTGGGGCAGCCCAGTGGCGGTTATGGGCTGGGCAACTATCTGCAAATTTTGCAGCCTGTATACCTGCGGGTAATGGGGCGATCGCTGGCTTTTGCCCTCGGGTCTACTCTGCTGTGCTTGCTGCTGGGGTTTCCGGTGGCCTACTGGCTGGCGCTGCTGTCGCCAAAGCGGTGGCGCAACCTGCTGCTAGTGGGCTTTATTTTGCCCCTGTGGACCTCGTCACTGCTGCGGGCCTACGCCTGGACAACTATTCTGCGCCCCAGCGGCATTCTCAACACGGTTTTAACGGCGGTGGGGTTGCCTGCTCAAAACTGGCTAAATACGCCTACGGCGGTGTTTATTGGCCTCACCTACAGCTTTTTGCCCTATATGGTGCTGATTCTCTACGCTTCGCTCGAAAAGCTCGATATTCGCCTGCTGGAGGCCGCCGCCGATCTGGGGGCCAACTCCGCCCAGTGCTTTTGGAAAATTACCGTGCCTCAAACTCTGCCGGGCATTGCGGCGGCTAGTCTGCTGGTCTTTATCAGCGCCCTGGGTGACTTTGTGGTGCCTACCCTGCTGGGTGGGGCCTCGTCAATGAATATTTCGCGGTTGATCTATAACCAGTTTCTTGGCCCTACCCGAGCCTGGGGCTTTGGCTCGGCTCTGAGCATGGTGCTGATCTTGGCGGTGAGTCTGGCGATCGCTCTGCTGCTGCGCTACGGCGATCGCAGCACCGTTACCGAGGCGTAACGAGCGCGGTGCACCGCTGCGCGACTGCACCCGACGCAATCCCTATCTCATTCGTACGGGCGCACTGCTGTGCGCCCCTCCCCCCACCCATCTACCCCATCACCCATGCCCCGCCTCACCTGGCCCAGCGCCTTTACCGCCCTCATGTACGCCTTCATGTACTTCCCCATCATTGTGTTAGGGGTGTACAGCTTTAACGACTCGCGCTACAGCACCGGCTGGGAGGGCTTTAGCCTGCGGTGGTATCGAGCGTTGTTTAGCGATCGCCGCATTTTTGCCGCCCTGCAAGACAGTCTCACCATTGCGATCGTGGCGGTGGCAATTTCGGCGGTGCTGGGCACTCTGATGGCGATCGGGCTGGCCCGTCATCGGTTTCGAGGCAAGGGGCTCTACCGGGGGGTGTCGTATCTGCCGCTGATTATTCCTGACATTGCGATCGCAGTGGCGACCCTAGTGTTTTTGGCCTCGGTGGCGGTGCCGCTGAGCCTGTGGACGATCATTGCTGCGCACATGGTGTTTTGCCTGGCCTACATTGCTGTGGTGGTGTCTAGCCGCCTGCAGCGCCTCGACCCCAACCTAGAAGAAGCCGCCCTCGACCTGGGGGCCACCCCGACCCAGGCCCTGGTGAAGGTGTTGATTCCGCAGCTAGCGCCGGGGATTTTTGCGGGCTGTCTGCTGGCCTTTGTGCTCAGCATGGATGACCTGCTGATTTCGAGTTTTACCGCTGGCGGCGGTGCCAACCCCCTACCGCTAGAAATTTTTAGCCGGGTGCGCACCGGGGTCAAACCCGACATCAACGCCCTCAGCGTGGTGCTAATTTTGGGCTCAGCGCTGCTGGCCGGGCTGGCAGAGTACGTGCGCTACCGCAGCGATCGCGCCCGTCAAACCACGATCTAGAGGCATTGCCAGCCCAGCAATTCCCCGATGGGCAAGCCATCGTACCGCAGGGGCAAACCGCTGCTTGCCCAACGCAGTAATGTTCTTGTCGAGCAATAGCCTAGCCCATCAGTCTGGAACATCTTCCTCTGTTTTGGCTTCTATAGACCATGATGCAGACCTAGAGCCTGCAACGGTGGTCTGTGCTAGACCATCTAGGCAGACTCGACCGTGATCTAAACCACGTCGGCTGCCGGTTCTAGTCACGCCTGAGGAGGCCTAAGATCATCCCTGGTTAGCAAGCGTTGTCACGGTGCGATTGAAGCGATGGGGAGATAGTGGTTATAGCCTCAAATAGTTCAGGTCGTCACCATGTCTCAAACTACTAGCCAATCCCTCAAAACCATTGCCGATAAAATTTTTGCCGATCGCCGCATCAGTCGCCAGGTACAGCGCGACTTGATGAATGTGCTGCTGAGTGAGCCCAGTTTGAGCAACCAAGACCACGCCGTGGCCCAGCAGGTTTTTGAGGCTATCCGCAAAGGGCAGCTACGGGTGGTCGACTAAAGGGCGTCTTCGCTGCCCAGATCGACTTGCCACTGGTCGCCACTGGCTCGGGCGGCGCTATCATGGCCCCATGCTCACCCTTCTTCACCTCTCCGACATCCACATGGGCAGCGGGTTTGCCCACGGTCGGCTCAACCCTGAGACGGGTCTCAACACCCGGCTAGAAGACTTTATCGCTGCCCTCACCCACTGCATCGATCGCGCCCTGGCCGAACCTGTCGATCTGGTGCTGTTTGGCGGCGATGCCTTCCCCGATGCCACGCCCCCACCCCTCGTACAACAGGCTTTGGCCAGTCAGTTTTGTCGGCTCTCAGCCGCAGGCATACCCACGGTACTGCTGGTGGGCAACCACGACCAGCATGCCCAGGGTCTAGGCGGTGCCAGCCTGTCAATCTACAGAACCCTAGGGGTGCCGGATGTGGTAGTGGGCGATCGCCTCGAAACCCATCACATTTCTACCGCCCATGGCCCAGTACAGATTGTCACCCTGCCCTGGCTGACCAAGTCAACCCTGCTCACCCGGCCCGAAACCGAGGGCCTCTCCATGGCCGAGGTGAATGACCTGCTGTTGGCCCGGCTGCGAGTGGCCCTAGAGGGTGAAATTCGCCGCCTCGATGCCGACATTCCCGCTATTCTCTTGGCCCATGCCATGGTCGACACGGCCACCTACGGGGCCGAGCGGTTTTTGGCGGCGGGGCGGGGCTTTACCGTGCCCATGGCGCTGCTGGCGCGACCCTGCTTTGACTACGTGGCCCTGGGCCATGTGCACCGTCATCAGGTGCTCTGCGAGCAGCCCCTAATGATCTATCCCGGCAGCATCGAGCGGGTCGATTTTAGTGAAGAATCGGAGGAAAAGGGTTACCTGCTGGTACAGGTAGACCGAGGGGAGGCCAACGCCGAGTTTTGTCCCTTACCGGTGCGCCCTTTCAAAACCATTGAGCTAGACGTATCCGACGCCGAGCAGCCCCAGGCTATGCTGGAACGGGCGATCGCCAAAGCCGACATCACCGACGCCGTGGTGCGCTGTCGCTATACCCTACGCACCGACCAAGTCGACCAAATCGATCAAGCTGCCCTAGACCTGGCCCTCGTTGCCGCCCACAGCTACACCCTTCAGCCCGAGATCAAAACCCAAACCCGCCGCCGCCTGCCCGAACTGGGCACCGACAGCAGCCTTGACCCCCTAGCTGCCCTGGGTGCCTACCTCGCCCACCGCGACGATCTTGGCGACCTCGCCGAAGGCATGATCGCCGCCGCCGCCACCCTTCTTACCGACGAAACCGACGACCTACCGATTGATGACACCGACCTCGGCCTCGACGATCTCGCCAGCCTGGCTCTAGAAGAAACCGCCCAACAACTGCGGTTGCTGTAGCATCTATGGCTATTTCTCCGCCAATGAGTGCACTCTCCATCTCCCAGGAGCCATGGTATGTCAGCCTGGCTCTAGAAGAGCTGACCAACAGAATCAGTCACAATCAGGCGGCATCGAGATTCGCCCCTTGCAGTACCATTGAGCCCAGACCTTCAGCCCGGTGCGTCTGCCCATGAACGAGGGCGAATACCAACGCCGCATTAGCTATCGCCTGCTGCTGACGACCCTGTGGGCGACCCTACTGCTGCTGGCGGTGGAGGCTATTGGCGGCTGGGCCAATCAGTCGCTGACACTGCTGGCTGAGTCGCTGCACACTCTGGTAGACGGTTTTAGCACGGTGCTCAGCCTGGTGGCGGTGACCTCGCCCCAGCGGCAGATGGGCCGCGAAGTGTGGGGCCACGGGCGGGCTGAGGTGGCAGGTACCCTGTTGTTGTGCGCATTTTTGGGCTTTACCGGCGTGAGCCTGCTGTTTATTGCCCTCGGTCAAGTGTTCAAAGGGCTCACCAGTGTAGAAAATCCATTTCCGGTAGTGATCGACCCCCAGGTGCTCAAGTTCACCGCCGCCATGGTGATTCTCAATGTGGCCCTGGGTATCTATGCCAGCTATCAGGCTCGCAGCCTTAGCAGCCAGGCCCTCAAGCTCAATACTCGCCACTTTCTCACCGATGCCTGGCTGAGCATTGTCATGCTGGGGGTACTGCTGACGATCTGGCAGGGGCAGCGCTGGCTCGATCCGGTCTTTGCCCTAGCGCTGTTGCCCCTGGTGGCCCGCAGTCTGTGGCGGGTGCTCAACGACCAACTGCCGATGCTGCTGCGCCCGACGGCGATCGCCCCCGAAGCCATTGCCCACATTGCCACCCAGGTCGAAGGGGTCACCCGCTGCACCCGCATTCGATCGCGGGGGATGGTGGGCCGCCAGGTGTGGGTCGAGATTCACCTGGTGCTGCACCCCGAGTTTGTGGAGGCGGCAGAAGCCATTGGCGAGCAGATCGACGCCCTGCTGCGCCAGCGCTACGGCCCCCTGCGCTGCCAGGTGTGGGTTGAGCCCGCCCGCACCAGCCGCGACGCCTTTATGGAGCCGGGCATGCCAAATTACTTGCCGCCCTCGCCGAGGAATGGCGAAGATTGGGTCTGACCGATTCCGGCGGGATGATGTTAGCTTTTGGGATGAACTCGCAGGGGCAGATATTTGGGTCTGCCCTGCCAATACGCCTGCCCGAAAGGATGCTGGATGGCTGATGTGGGATTGCAGATCCCAATGTCTGCCCGAAAAAATTCTGGACTCAACCTCGATCGCCTATCCAAAACCTAAAACCAAATCCTCCTGGGCTACCCCCGATTCAGCAGGGCAAACAACCGTTTGCCCCTACGGTTTGGCCTTTGGGGAATCGGGGTTATGTGGCTCGGATTTCGTATAAAATCCAAAAACTCTACCCTCTGGGGCCGCTCTGCATTGGCCCCAGGTAGCGGGTCAGGTAGGGCGAAAACACTTCGTAGATCAGCGTCAGCGGTTTGCCCCGGTGCCAAAACAGGTAGTGACGACCCCAGAACGGCCCCGGTTCGCCAAAGGCCTCCTCCAGCGCCGCCGAGTCGCCGTAGTAGAGGCCCTGGATATCGCGGTAAAGCTCGGTGCGCAGGCGGGCCAGGCTGGCCCAGATGGGCAGCGATTTGTTTTGCAGGTACTCATCCACATGGCTGGCCTCCCACCAGGAGGTAGCGTAGGCCAGGCGCTGGCCGGAGGCGGTGCGCAGCCACACCTGACGGCGCAACCGGGGGCCGGGCACCACGCGAATGATATCGGGGGCACCGTCGAGATCCATCCCTACCGGGGCCATGTCGATCACGTCTACCTCGGTGCGATCGCGGGTCAGCAGCTGCAAGTGCCGCGTCGGCGAGCCATCCCCCAGCAGCAAAATTTGCCAGGCGGGGGCTAGCTGGTCGTGGGGCAGTCCTTTTTGCACGGTGGGCTGCCCGGCCTGCCAGCGAGGTTGCAGGGCATACCACCCGCAGGGAATGGCCGGATCGGTCAGGGGCTGTAGGGCAGAGGTCAAGGTGTTACAAAAGTTCACGCCATGGGTCTATGCTATCGCGATCGCACCCCCCTTTCCAGACATAAACCGTGAATCGAACCAGGCTACAGTGGATCGGTGAACTACCCAAGGAATGAACGCACCATGGCAGAGGGCCTAAAACTGGCGGTTAACGGTACCCTCATGCGGGGACTAGCACTCAACCCCAACCTGCTGGAGGTAGGGGCTACATTTCTCTACGAGGCCGCGACCACCCCCGACTACCGCCTGTGGTCGATCAACGATATCCACCCAGCCATGGTGCGAGTCAGCAGCGGTGGTGTTGCCGTAGCCCTAGAGGTATGGCAGGTGCCCGCCTCTGGTTTAGTGCAGGTGCTGCTGCAAGAGCCGCCGGGGCTGAGCATTGGCAAAGTTACCCTCAGCCCAGACGAAACGGTGCTGGGGGTGCTGGGCGAGCCGGTGCTGTGTGAGGGGCAGCGAGAGATTTCGGCCTACGGCGGCTGGCGATCGTACTGCGCGGCCATGGGCAGCAAATCTCTGCTGAGCTAGGCTCTAGCTAAAAATCGTCAATCAACCCACTCAGGCGCGCCAGAACCGGATCTTCAGGTATCGCTTCGGCGGCTTCGGCATAAGGCACCTGGTCTGAAGCTGGCTGAGCAGACATCGCGCTGTCAAACCTGGATCCTGTGAGGTGAGTCACCTGGAGGGACAACTGCGCTAGTTGAGCTTCTAATCGTTCTAAGCGATTTTTCTCTTGGGCAAAAAAACGCTGCTCCATACTGAGCAACTGGGTCTCAAGGTTTTCAATGCGTTTGTCTGTAGATGAGGATGATGATTGACTAGAGTAAGCGTGATTACTCAGCAAAAGCTGGTGCAGCGCTTCTTTGCAAAGGCTGCTAAAACTCAAGCCCGGTTGCTGAGCCAACTCAGCGTTGACAGCGGCTAGCAGATTTTGATCAAGCTCATTTTGGCGAAAAAGAACAGGCTTTTTAGTCTGGAATAACCATTTCAATATCATTATTTTTATCCATGAAACCAGGGTGCCACCCACTGGGCAAAACCCCTTCCCAATCGATCGCAGAAGTCGCCTAGCCAAAACCGGGGTTTAAGCAAATAACATCAGCCTTCGATTGGGAAGCGATCTGGCATGGCTAACGCCCAAATCGAGAAGACTAAGCCGCCACCCGAGCCGCTCGGGCCGACGCTATCTGAGCCTCCCCATAAATATACTGACCTAGGGCATTTGCCTGGCGGCAGGGCGTAGCCAGGTGGGCATTGATCTTGGCCTCTCTCAGCAAGCGCTGAAAATCTTCCCAAAAAAACTCGCCGCCGCCGCCTGTGAGAATGACATCAGTAACGCGCTCTGGCAGCCAAGCCAATAGCCGGTTACACATCTCCCTCGAAAAATTCTCTTTGAGGTTGGGCAAAATGTCGTCTAAGTTAGTGGGTTTGTTGGCTCCCCGAGGACGGTAGAACCGCTGACCTTGAGGCTGATTTACAGCAGCGATGAGCGCTAGAGACTGGCTATCGGCCCCCTCAATGTGAGCCGCCACCTGTTCATAAAACTGGCTCATGGCAAAGGCTTCGCTTCTAGACACCCCCCGGGCAAATCTGAAGTTGTCGACCATGATGCAGTCGGTGGTTTGATGCCCAATATCTACGATCGCAACCGGTAACTGGGTAAAGTCAACGTCAGGGTTTTTGTTTTCCTGAACCTCATTCCAGAGAATGCTGCCGTACCCTTCAGGCATCACCCAAACCTTGTTGATGTGAATGGTGAGCGGTTCGCCGCGATAGCTCATCACGTGCGGCCCCAGCAGCAGGCTCATCAGCTGCTCCTTCTCGCGCTCAAACTGATCTTGGGAATGGTAGGGCAAACCCAAAACCACCGAAATCTCATCTTTTAACTGAAAGTAGCCGACACAGGCTAAGACCTTGACCAGGGCGTCGTTGACCTTAGATTGGCCAACCCCCAGGTTCGCCCCAAAATCTTCTGCCAGCTGCCCCATGGCATAGCCACTGCCCTGGTAAACCATCCAAATATCAGACAACGGATCCGTTGCTCGGGCTTCAAACGCGCCGCCCTGCACCTGCTCCATCGACAAATGCTTGACGTTCGCCGGAATGAAGACGACGCTATCAGGATCGCGGCTGACGGAAGTCTTTGTAGAGGTTCGCCCCAAATCAACACTGAGAATAGATTTGGACAACCCAATGGTTTCCTTCGTCGCTGCGGCATCGCCTGTGGTTTTTACCGGTGACGTCTGGTTCATCGGTATAGAAGCAGCTTGTGACATGGTCATTGATTCTGAACCCTTTATCGAGCATCACAAAAGCCACCAACCTCACATCACCACAGCAAAGCTAAGTCAAAGTTCTTTCAAAACCTTGACGGGGATCAGATTTTAGACTTGATGGCTAACTGACCAAGACTCTCAAATCGGCAAAGTGTTCCAGAAAAATACCTTCTTTTTCAAGTTGTCCTTGAGTATCACAAAACAGTTACCTGACTAACACTAAAAACAATTTTTACATCAGTAATCAATCCATGCATTTGGTTAAAAATATCACAGGAATTTCCCATGGAAGAATGCGATTCCTACGTTTTAGGCCAATATAGTAAGGCTATATTGCCATCCATCTAAGGAGGGAATAAGCAAAGCTGATGGTTCCACTCTGTAGCTCGTAGATGCAAATCAGCTTGCGATTACCGTCGCTCTTGGGTCTCAGCTAGGTTAGGCAAATGTAGTTTTTCACCATAAAAAATAGCCCCAGTCAATTGAATTTGCTGGGGCTGCCTTTTGCTTGCCTTAACGCGGCTTATTTACAGGCTGCGTTGCAAGGTTACATCAAATCCGAGTCACACTTCCCCACTTCGAAATCGAGATCTCGTAGGGGCATTGCAGTGCAATGCCCCTACCAATCGGGGGTATAAGGATAGGATTCGGTATTAGTAGTCGAAGTCGCCGCCCATGCCAGCGCCAGCGCCCGCCGCCGGGGCCTTGGGCTCGGGCTTATCGACCACAATGCACTCGGTGGTCAGCACCATGGAGGCGATGGAGGCGGCGTTTTGCAGGGCGGAGCGGGTCACCTTGGCCGGGTCCACAACGCCTGCCTCGAACATGTCCACGAACTCGTTGGTGGCGGCGTTGTAGCCCACGTTGAAGTCCTTCTCCTTCACCTGCTCAACGATCACAGCGCCGTTGAAGCCCGCGTTCTCAGCGATGCGGCTGAGGGGCGCGGTCAGGGCGCGGGTGACGATCTGGGCACCCAGCAGCTCTTCGCCGCTGAGGTTGGCATTGGCCCAGTCGGCCAGCTGCGGGGCCAGGTGGGCCAGGGTGGTGCCACCGCCGGGGACGATGCCCTCTTCCACTGCGGCCTTGGTGGCGTTGATGGCGTCTTCGAGGCGCAGCTTGCGGTCTTTCATCTCGGTCTCGGTGGCGGCCCCGACTTTGATCACGGCCACCCCGCCGGAGAGCTTGGCCAGGCGCTCCTGGAGCTTCTCTTTGTCGTAGGTGGACTCGGTTTCTTCGATCTGGCGACGGATCTGCTCACAGCGGGCCTTGACCTGCTGCTCGTTGCCCTCGGCGACGACGGTGGTGGTGTCTTTGGTGATGGTGATGCGGCGGGCGCTGCCCAGCATGTCTACCTTGACGTTGTCGAGCTTGAGGCCGGTGTCTTCAGAGATTACCTGGCCACCGGTGAGCACGGCGATGTCTTCGAGCATGGCCTTGCGGCGATCGCCAAACCCAGGCGCTTTGACAGCGGCCACGTTGAGCACGCCGCGCATGCGGTTCACCACCAGGGTGGCCAGAGCCTCTTTCTCAATGTCTTCGGCAATGATCATCAGGGGCTTGCCGGAGCGAGCCACCTGCTCGAGCACGGGCACCAGATCCTGCACCAGGGTGATCTTCTTGTCGGTGATTAGAATGTAGGGCTCGTCCAGCACCGCTTCCATGCGCTCGGTGTCGGTGACGAAGTAGGGCGACAGGTAGCCCTTGTCGAAGCGCATGCCTTCAGTGACCTCCAGTTCGGTGGTCATGGACTTGCCCTCTTCCAGGGAAATCACGCCCTCGCGGCCCACTTTATCCATGGCGTCGGCGATCATTTGGCCGACTTCGTCGTCGTTGCCAGCGGAGATGGCCCCCACCTGGGCGATCGACTTGGAGTCTTCCACGGGGCGGGCGTGCTCGGCAATTTTCTCCACCAGAAAGGCGGTGGCCTTGTCGATGCCGCGCTTCAGGGAGATGGCGTTGGCCCCGGCGGCGACGTTGCGCAGGCCCTCTTTGACTATGGCGTGGCCGAGAACGGTGGCGGTGGTGGTGCCGTCGCCTGCGGCGTCGTTGGTCTTGCTGGCGGCCTGGCGCAGCAGCGAGACGGCGGTATTTTCAATATGATCTTCTAGCTCAATTTCTTTAGCAATGGTGATGCCGTCGTTGACGATCTGGGGCGCGCCGTACTTTTTCTCCAGCACCACGTTGCGACCCTTGGGGCCGAGGGTGACGGCGACGGCTTCGGCCAGCATGTCAAAGCCGCGCTCTAGGGCGCGACGGGCATCTTCGTTGTAGGTGATGGTTTTAGCCATAGGTCAAAAAATCCTCCCAGCAAGAATTGTTGAACTAACTGCGTGTTGAAGACTCGGTGCATCGCTTCGCGGATGCACCCTACGGGGTGAGGGGCGATCGCGTGGATCTAACCCACCCCTACCCCTCCTAGGAGGGGATGTTGGAGAACCAATCCAAAATCACCAGTTTAAAATCCAAAATCGGCCTAAGCGAGGGCGGCGAGGATGTCGGACTCGCGCAGCAGCACGTAGTCGTCGGTGCCCAGCTTGATGTCGGTACCGGCGTACTTGGAATACAGCACCTTGTCGCCGACCTTGACTTCTACGGGCTGGAATGAACCGTTGTCGTCGCGCTTGCCGGGGCCAACCTGCACCACTTCGCCCACCTGGGGCTTTTCCTTAGCAGTGTCGGGCAGCAAGATGCCGCCAGCGGTTTTTTCTTCGGCGGCGCTGACTTTAACCAAAATGCGATCGCCCAGAGGCTTTACAGTAGACACACTCAGGGTGACTGCGGCCATAACTTACCTCCAAAAAGGGTAGTAAACATCTGCGTAGACAGGACGCGTTAGCACTCTTGCATCCTGAGTGCTAATTTAGCTGCCCACAAGTTCTCGCTGCAATTCTCTGGGAGGTGTGGTTTGCCGAACCTACCCCATCCACTCGCCAAACACAATCGACTGCGCTGCTTTGCCAATGCGTCCCAAGTCCTCATCGAGCATGGGCGGCCAGATAACCCCAGCCTTCTGCCCCTGAGAATAGAGCTGGCGGCTTTCGTAGGCGAGAATGAACAGGGCTTTGGTCAGGGTGCGATCGAGGGTGGGTTCGTTCTTGAGCCCTTCAAACAGCACTTTGAGGGCCAGCAGCAGGGAGGTCACCTGGCCAGGGATGGGCGGTTTGCCCTGGCGCAGGCAGGCAATAAAGGTATCGGGTAGGTCTTCGCTGGTGCCCAGGGTCTGGCGGACTACAAATTCGCGAGCGGTTTCAAAATCCATGGGGTAACGGTAGCTGAATAGGGTGATCTAGCCCCGCGTGTGCTGCTCATGCTACAGGCCACAGCGCCAGGGCTATGCCCGCCAGATGCAGTGCCAGTAGCTTCACCAAGTGACTCTGCCCCAGTCTACCGCCTGGACTGCATAGCAGCTACATAGCTTTAGTTTTGAGTTCGTGTCCTAAGGCCTCTGTCTAGCCCGCTCCATCAGCAGTTCTTGGGCGCTGCTGTTGGGTTCACCCGGTCGGGGGCGGCGCTGGCGGTAGCTGCCGTCGGCGGCCATATCCCAAGCCTGGCGATTATCTTGCAGACACAGATCGAGAATGGTCTTGATCTCGTTGCGGCTGTGGACATCGACAATGGGCACCATCACCTCGACCCGGCGATCGAGATTGCGCGGCATCCAGTCGGCGCTACCCAGCAAAAATACCTCCTGTCCACCGTGCTGAAAATACAGGATGCGGGAGTGTTCTAGAAAACGCCCCACAATGCTGATGACTCGAATGTTGTCGCTAATGCCAGCCAGCCCCGGCCGTAGGCAGCAGATCCCCCGCACAATCAGGTCGATCTCTACCCCTGCCTGGGAGGCCTGGTAAAGGGTGGTGATCAGGTCAGGGTCAACCAGAGAGTTCATTTTGGCGATAATGCGCCCGCCCTTGCCTTTTTTCTGAAAAGCCATCTCCTGATTGATCAAGCTGGTCAGACGCTGGCGCAGGGTGAGGGGGGCCACTAAAATCTGGCGATAAACCTGCTGGCGCGAGTAGCCAGTCAGGTAGTTAAACAGGTCTGAGATATCGGCACCCACGTCTTCCCTGGCGCTGAGCAGACCCAGATCAGTGTAGACGCGGGCTGTTTTGGGATTGTAGTTGCCGGTACCAATGTGGTAGTAGCGACGAATGCGATCGCCCTCTCGCCGCACCACGAGCACCACCTTGGTGTGAGTCTTTAGACCCATCAGGCCGTAAACCACGTGCACCCCTGACTGCTCTAGCTTGCGGGCCCAGTTAATGTTGTTTTCTTCGTCAAAGCGGGCCTTGATCTCTACTAGCACAGTCACCTGCTTACCGTTCTCCGCCGCTGAGATCAGCGCATTCACAATGGGAGAGTCGCCGGAGGTGCGGTACAGAGTCATTTTGATCGCCAGCACCTGGGGGTCGTGGGCCGCCTGGGTGATGAAACGCTGCACCGTAGCCGTAAAGGAATGGTAAGGGTGGTGCAGTAGCTGTTCCTGACGTCGCAGCAGAGAAAACAGATCATCGGCAGCTTCTAAATCTAGGTCGTCGTCGTCTACCTCCGGCGGGCTGAGGCTTTCGAGGGCAGGGGGAATGGTGGGCGTCCAGCTTGGCACCTTAAGATCGGCCAGAGGCAAAGCCATGAAGGTCATCAGGTCGCTGAGGCCCAGTAGCCCGTCAACGTCGTAGATATCGGTGTCGGCTAGCCCCAGTTCTTCCATCAGCATGGCCCGCACCGGGGCAGGGGTATCGCGCTGAATTTCCATTCGCACCGCTGAGCCGCCGCGCCGTCGCTTGCGCAGCTCCTGCTCAATGGCCAGCATCAGGTCGTCGGCCTCGTCTTCTTCGACCGCAAGATCGGCGTTGCGAGTAATGCGAAAGCTGTAATGTTCCTGCACCACCATGCCGGGAAATAGGGCTGACAGGTTGGCGGCAATCACCTGCTCTAGGGGCACCCCCAGCCAGCGACAGGGTTGATCGCCCAGGGCATCCTTGGGCGCAATGGGCAACGTGATAAACCGAGGCAGCACCCGGGGCACTTTGACTCGGGCAAAGTGGGTTTGATCGGTTTGGGGGTCTTGCACCACCACCGCCAGATTTAAGCTCAGATTAGAGATGTAGGGAAAGGGGTGCCCGGGGTCTACCGCCAGGGGAGTGAGCACCGGAAAGACTTGCTCTTCAAAGTAGTCACGGCAGTGGGTGTGCTGAGCCGAGGTCAGGCTCGCGTAGTCGAGTAGGCGTATTCCCCGCCGCGCCATCTGCTGCCGCAGATCACCGGTGAATGACCGGTGCTGCTGCTCGACCATGGGGCGCAGAGTCGTGCTGATGGCGCTGAGGTGTTCTTCTGGGGTCAACCATCGGGAGAGAGGCGAGTCACCTGGGCTTCAATTTGCTGCTTTAGGGCCGCCACTCGCACCATGAAATATTCGTCCAGGTTGGCGCTAAAAATCGCCAAAAACTTTAGCGCCTCCAGCAAAGGGGTGCGCTCGTCGAGGGCTTCGTGCAGCACCCGCCGATTAAACTCTAGCCAGCTCAGCTCGCGGCTAAGGTAGTACTGAGGGGCGCTGAGATCGAGCGATGTTTCACCACTCCGTCGCTCCACAGTAGCCATTTAGCTCATCTCCCCTGGCAGATTTTCGGTGCTAAACACAGCGGCTAGCTGACCCTGCCACCATTGGCCTAGGTTGATCAAGGCTTGGTGCAGTTTGGTCGGGCAGGTCTCGGGGGCGAGGGTGGCCCGCTGATCTTGCAGTTGTTGGAGCTGCCACTGTATCAGCAGCCAGGGCTTGGAGAGGCCGTTGGTGGCGTCTATATATTGAGCCCAGTCTTTGCTTGCCATGGGGTCTCCAGTGGTAGATCGCGATCGCCCCAGTAGGGCACTGCTGCTTGGCCTATTGTTAAGTCTGAGTTAACAATACTAGCGCGACTCCCCCAGGTGCGACCAGGTGCGACATCACCGGCCCCGATAGTTAAAACTCCAGGGCCGACAGACGTGCCCTCTTAGCGCTGCTTGAAGGTGGCTAGCCAATCTCTCAGCTGGTCGGCGGCCACATCGCGCCCACCCAGACCAAAGGCGATCGCGATCGCGACGGCGATCGCCCCCAGCAGCAGCCCAAAGGCCAAGTTGACAATATCAGGCGCTACCCCCATCTGCTGCAGGGCCATGGCCCCCACAAAGATCAAGATCGCAATCCGTGCCGCCTGGGCCAGCACCTTAGCCTGGCCAGTACCCATGGCAGTGATCAGGCGAAAGGCCAGGTTGGCCAGGTAGAGCCCCACCGCAAACACGACTACCCCGCTCAGCACCCTTGCCCCCACCCGCAAAATAGCCCGCACAATGTCGGTGAGACCTGGGAAGTTAAGGATTTCGGTGGCGGTCACCGCCCCAAACAGCACGATCGCCACCAGGGTGACAATGCCCACCAGCTCTGAAGGAGTGCGGCTCGGTGCCTGCACCAAAGCCATGGGCCGCCCCTCGGCATCGAGCCCTGAGGTTGCCGAGGTGGCGGCACCCAGGTTGAGGTCAGGCAATCCTAAAATGCCCATGATGTTGTCAAACCCAGCCCCCCGCAGCAGGCTGGTGACGAGATCAGCCACAAAGCGCCCCACTGCGTAGGCTGCCGCGATCACGACCCCAGCCATAATCACCTGGGGAATGGCCGTCAATACCCGCTCTAGCATTAGGATAGCGGGGGCCGAAATGGCGTCTATATTGAGCTCATTGAGCGCCGCTACCACCGCCGGTATCAGCACCAGCACGTAGGCCACAGTACCGGCTAAGCTCGACAGAGAAAACCCGCCCGGAGTGACACCAGGCCCAGTAGAGCCCAAGCCCAGGCGGCTGCCCAGGCGATCGGTACCAGCGGCCAGCAGCAGATTGGTCACGACTCCCCGCACAATGCGGGCGATCACCCAACCAATGGCCAGCACAATACCCGCCGTCACAATGCGAGGAATAGCCTGGAGAAAGGAGTTGATTAACTCTTCGACCGGGGCCAGCAGCCCTGGCAACTGCAGGGCACTCAAAATGAGCGGAATAAACAGCAGCAGAATGAACCAGTACAGCACATTGCCGATGGTCTCGTTGAGCACCACCGGGGTGCTGCTCTGATCTAGCCCCGTCTGCTGACTGAGGCGCTCATCGAGGTTAAATCGCCCCAGACCGTTGATGACTAGCGATCGCACCAGAGTAGCTGCCAGCCAGGCCAGCCCCAGCAGCAGCAGCGCCCCACCAATCCGGGGGAGGTAGAGAAAGATCTGGTCTAAAAAATTGTTTAGCGGCGCCGACACCCCGGCCAGGTTAAGGGCATTGAGCGACGCCACAATGGCAAAGAGAAAGATGACCCAATACACCAGGGCCGACACCCACTTCTCAACCGGAATCACCTGCTCAGACTGCTGGCCCCCAGACCAGTTGGCAATGCGGTTGTCTAAGTTGACCTGGCGCAGCAGATTGCGCACCCCTAGGGCCACCACCGTAGCGACAATCCAGCCCAGCAGCAGCAGCGCGATCGCCCAGATCAGGCTGGGTATAAACTGCCCTAGCTGGCCCGAGGCCTCTTGGGCAAAGCGACTCGGGCCAGTCACTGAGTTGGCCGGCGGAGCGTCGACCCTGGGCACCTGAGCGATTAGCCTTGGCAAATAGAAAATATCAATCATGATCTTAGCCGTTGACAGCACCGTGCATAGGGACGGCGGTAGCAATCTCGACTATAGGGCTTGGATAAGCCTAGCTAAACCACCCTAGGCAGGCCAGCAAAAAAGCCTGAACTATTGACCTAAAAGCGAGACTGCCCAAATTTGGCATGGCCCAAATTCGGTAGGATAGGAATAGATAAATGACACCTATACACGGGTCGATTCTCCCAGGAGACTGCCAGGATGTCTACCCGCCAGGTCATCAAACACAGCATTGTGATCAACGCCAGCGCTACCGACGTAGAGCGTTGTCTTACTCGCCAAGATCTCATGCACCGCTGGCTCAACCCAGTTCTACGCTGCGAACCCATCGGCGATTGGAACACTGACTTAGGCGGCAAAAGCCGATTCTTCATTCAGCTGCCCCTGTGGCAGCCCACTCTAATCAGCACCGTAGTCGAACGAGAGCAAGGCCTCATCGTCTGGGCCTTTGAGGGGTTCTTTAAAGGGCAAGACCGCTGGGAATGTTGCCCCGACCCCGCTGGCACCCGCCTGATCAACCAATTTGAGTTTGAGATTCCTAACCCAATGGTGAAAGCTGGATTTGACTGGTTCGCTGCCAGTTGGACAGAGCGCGACATGGCAGCGCAGCTGCGCCGACTCAAGCAGGTGGCAGAAACCGCCATGCCACAGGTTGATAACCTCTAAAGAGCTAATTTAGCGGCCGCTCTAGCCTCGGGCTAGTCTTTGGGCAGAGTAGCCAACCAGTCTGTCAGCAACGGGTTGACGACTTCGGGGCGCTCGTCGTGGGGGCAGTGGCCGGTGTTGGCAATGCTGTGGAAGGTGACCTGGCCAGGACGGGCCGCCTCGGTAGCCAGCTTGCGGTAAATCTCGGCTCCTTTGATTGGCGTCCAGGGGTCGTTTTCGCCCCAGAGCACCAGCAGGGGCTGAGAGATATGGGGCAGCAGGTCGTCGGGCTTTGGCCCCGGCGGCGCGGTGACAATAGCGGCAAATACTTTCTGCGCCGTGGGCTTGCAGGCCGGAGTATAGATCATTTCGATCAGCTCGTCGGTGACAGCGGCGGGGTCGCGGTAAACCTGCTTGAGCGAGCTGCGGATACGGCCTTTGCGGCGCACCTGGTTAAATACTAGCGGCCCCACCCTGGGAGAGCTGACGAGCCAGGTAAAGGCTCCCATTATCCAGGTCAGCGGCGGATACAGTTCTTCGGGACGGTGGTTGAGGCCCCCGGCGCAGTTGAGTACGGCCCCAGCCCTGGCTTTGTCAGGGTGGTTGGCCAGCATCATTAGCGTTAGCAGGCCACCGATGGAGTTGCCCACGTAGACAGCGGGGGTGTGGATAAACTCGGCCCAGAAGTCGGCCAGTAGATCTTGCCAGAGGTCGAGGCTATAGGACAGCTCGGGCTGATCTGAATCGCCAAAGCCCAGCAGGTCGATCGCATAGACCCGGTGCCCTGCCGCCGCTAGGGTTGGAATATTTTTGCACCAGTGGCCCAGGGAAGCGCCAAAGCCGTGGATCAGCACGATGGGACTGCCCTCACCAGTAACGGTGTAGGCAATCTCATGGCCCCGCCAAATCCATAGGTGCTTCTTAATTGACGCCAGCGATAGGGGAACCAGTTCAGCGACCATGACAGACAATGTTACGAGATGTGACTAAACCTATGATAGAGCTCATCTGAGTTCAAGAGTGGAGGTTGGCCCGTTAGAGACCTCTACTCTTGGACTTGATATCACCGCTGTCCTAAGTCGAGGGCTTTTCTTCGATGCCCAAGATGCTTTGCACATAGCAGTTCTCCGACAGCAGCACCTGAATCTGCTTTTGTTGACAGATACTTGAGAGCACCTGGGTGGCGGCGATGCGCTTGCGCTGGGGCTCTGTCAGGCTGGGGCAGTGGGTCGCTAGGGCCTCTAGAGCCTGGGTATAAAACTCTTGGTATGACTCAAACAGTTCTTGCTGGCTGAGCTCCCCTAAAAACCCCTCAAACCCCAGCGCTGCTATGCCGTAGATGGTCAGTCTAGAAAAAGTGGCATCGGGTCGGGTGGGGCGCTCTGAGCGATCGGTGTAGAAGTAGCCGCCGTGGGTGTCGATCTTGCCCGAGAAGTAGTCTTTGGTGAGAAAAACGTAGTCCCGAAACCCCAGCGCTTTTTTCTGGGTGGCGTGGCTGAGCAGCCCCACCGGTTGGTTGGTTGGCCCCGGTTCAATGTAGTCGGTGCAGTCAAAGAAACTGAAAAGTTCGCCCATGGGGGTTTCGTTGGGGGCGAGGGCAACACTGCCTTGGCGTCGAGAGAGCGCCGTTTTCTCCCGAATGTAGAGATAGTCTAGGGGGAACCGCCACAGAAGCGCTATTCTGTCTTCAATCTGCTGTATTTCAGGGTTTTCAAGCTGATTGCCATCTTTCATCGGCTGAAGTCGGACAAACTCTCCTCCCTGGTATCTGACTAGGTCATTGTCTCGCACCAGTTGCAGAGGCTCATGCACCTCTGAGGGCAGGCCATTTTTAAGCTCGTAGAGCTGCCCCGCTTCTACCCTAAACACCTTGCCAGATAGATCTTGAATAACTTGCCCGTGCTTCAAAACCTCAACTTGATCATTTTGAATTCTGCCAACACGCCGATACTCTAGCTTGATAAACTGGCCGTTTTTGAGAATAAATAGGTCATCTTGGTCAGCCCGATGTTGAATTCGGGCCAGGTTATTGTCCTGCACCTCGACCATCGACCAGCTCAGTTGCTGGTTGTACACTTTAGCCTGGAGGCTGACAATTTGGCCCTCGGGCAAGCGGACAATTTGACCTTCTAACAGGCTGTCCAGATCGCCCTCCTGGGGCCAAACAAGTTCTCTATCGTCTAGGCCAATGAGGGGCTGACCCTGGAGATTGGCCGGTTGCCCATCTTTGACAATGGCCAGGCGAGCCCCCAATAGTGAACCAAAGGCACCTTCTGCCTTGCTGCTCCCACCACCTTGCACCTTGACCAGGAGTCCGTTGGGCAACCGGGCAATAATGCCGTAGTCGTCAAAGATTTCTCGGTCGTCTTTGCCCTTTTCGGGGGGGGAACTTCTGACGATAACGTTGCCTAGGCGATAGCCACCATCTTGGGTTCGGGTGGGAAAGCTAAAGTAGTTGGCAGCGGTGGAAGCTAGGCGCAAAGCCATGTCCCCTTCGTTGCTAAAGAGGTAGGCCTCTTCAAAGCGCCGCAGTGACGATTTGAGAAAATTGGCCCGGCCAGAAATAATGGTCTCTGCCGGAATATCGGGCGAGACCAACACCAGCCGACCCAGGCAAAACACGTTGCCAATTTTACCGGACGGGTCTTTGTTGGGGTTAGCTGCGTCTAGGGTCCCAATGGAGTCGCCATCAAACACGTCGGAGAGAATGCGTACGGCGTTGGTAACCACAAACCCCCCCATGCTGTGACCAATGAAAGACAGCTTAATCCGGCGGTGGTTGTAGGTCGCTCTGGGGGAATCGCCCTGGGTATCAGGTCGGTCTGCAATGACGCCAGCATCGATTTGTCGTAGGAGCTCAACCAGGTCTGGCACACCATAGTAGTTGGCGCGGTAGTTGTCTCGAAAATAGCCGACCAGGCGCAGCACGAGTACCGTAAAAATAGGGGCGGTGGCAATTAAGGCCAGAATTAAAGTGGCAGAACCAAGGATCAAGGCGATCGCCGCCCCTGGCAGATCTAAAAAGATAGTCACAATGCCAATCACTGCCGCCAAAACCCCGGCCCAGATGCCCCAGTTACCCACTTTCCAGGCTTTGCCCAAGATGACGGGCAGTACGATTTTACTGGCTTTCCATTTGGCTTTGAGCGCTTCCAACGGGTGCCTGGGTAGATCGGTATCAGCGCGATCGCTAGAAATAATCTGTTCTGAGGGCCAGCGATAGCCAATTAATACAAATCCGGCGGGCAAACTTTTGAAGTTTTTTTCGAGATGCTGACGAATGTCTTCAAACCAGTCTCTAACGCCCGAAAGACTGGTGTTATAGCCGTGGATGACAATCAGAACTTCGGCATTCGCAGGGTGCTGTTTGAGATGATCTGTAATTTCTTTAATGTAGAAATTAGGCTCTCTAGGAATTTTTTGGGTGGCGGGGTCTAGAATTTCGAGGGCGGCGTCTTCGACATTGTAAGGGGCAGTGCTGACCACCATATAAGCGGGGAAGCTGCTGTCATGATTGAGCTTTTGAATGGAGAGTAAAGACGCACTCATGGTAACTACCCCTTAGATTAATCAGTCAGTGGTCATAGATAAAAAACGGTTTGTAGGGTGTGTTGTAGCGATGCTCAAAGAGCGACCTAGGTCAACGCTCAACACACTATCGGGCTCAGGTTAGTGCGTTACCCTGGCGCAATAGCGCATCCTACAAAAATTAAAGCCGCTTAATTAGTGAAATAGCGCATAGCCTAGGCCCTTGCTACAAATCTCACGCCATAACACCCCCATGGGGTAGCCACAGCCCTATGGGGCAGTGCTACTCACGACCCCATAGGGCTATCAGATTAGCACCAGCCGCGTTGTCTTGAATGATCACCCCAGGAGAAAACTGGCCAGAAACCTCAAAACTTAAAGAATGTTAGCTTTGTAGGGCTCAAAAGCATCGCAATCGCCCTTCTTCACCGTAATTACCGTCTTCACTCCACCTCGCCGGGTATAGTCACCAATCACTCGCAACCCCTGGGGTTGAAGCTCGTGCCACAGGCGATCGGCGATCGCATTGGCCACCATCTCATGGCTCACCCGCTGGTCGCGAAAACTATTGACATAGAGCTTAAACGCCTTCAGCTCCACCACCCACGGCCCTGGGCAATAGTCCACCACAATGGTGCCAAAGTCGGGGTAGCCCGATCGCGGGCACAGCGCCGTAAACTCCGGGTGCTCCAAGTGAATGGTGTAGACATTCTCCGACGGATTTGGCCACTTCTCCAGCGGATCTGTAGTGGCCTGGTGAATGGCGCGATCGCCGTATTGAGAAGGAGCAGCGGCAGCAGTGGTCATGGCTAAATGAAATATTAGTAAGTGGATGGATAAGAAGAACGCGAATGAGTGGGGGGAGGAGAGACCCTTCGGTAATGTAGCCTTTTTCAGAGTTGCTTAGCTCAAAACCTCGCAGGCGATCACGCCTAGATGCTCTGGCTCGACAAAAAGTTCCCCAAACGCGCCTTAACCAAAGTTATTCCTATTGCTTAACCAAAACTTCATACTTCTTGCTTAACACCTTTGGCCCCATTCCAGGCATCGTGCTAAGTTCACCAAACGTTGGCGGTAGTTTCTTGTAACACGACTGTAGTGCTACCCCAACCCATGGGAAAACACCCCATTTCTAAAGACGCTTTCAGGAGAAAAATCATGACCATTTACCGTAAGCTTGCCCTCGCTGCCGGTAGCCTGACCCTCGCTGGTATGGCCTTTGGCCTACCCGCCCAGGCCGAGATCACCAAAGTCGAGACCGTCTCCGAATCTGCTGCCGCCGAAACCGAAGCCGCCGCCCCCATGGTTGAGGTCGAAGCTGCTGACGCCGAGCTAGAGGCTGAAACCGAAGCCGCCGTAGAAGCAGCCACCCCCGACGTGGTGACCGAAGAAACCGCCGTAGAAGCCGAGGCCACCGTCGACGAAGGGACTCCCGAAGTCACCACTGAAGAAACCACCGAAGAGACAACCCCCGAAGCTGCTGCTGAGGAAGCCACCCCTGACGTGACCACCGAAGACACTACCCCCGAGACCATAGTTGAGGAATCCACCGACGCCGTCGATGGGGTTGAAGAAGAGCCTGCCGCTGACGTGACCACTGAAGAGGCCACCGAGATTCTTGAAGAAGCTCTCCAGCCTGCTACCGAAGCTAACCCCGGTAGCTAGTAGTCTGCGAAACCTAATCTCGTAGGCTGGGTGGCGCGTTAGCAGAACCCAACTAGACTCACCGCTGTTGGGTTCCGCTCTGCTGCACCCAGCCTACGGGCTCTAGCCGCAATCTACCCCTAGAGCTGCTGCTTGATCCAGTTCAGAGCCTCTTCGCGGCTGCCCACCAGCCCCTCGGCCTGGGCTAAGTGAACAGCCTCCAGCAGCTCGCCAATCTGAGGACCTGGTTTAAGGGCAAGCCCTTGCACCAGGTCTTTGCCTGTAATCAGAGGTTGAGGATGGGCCACGGGGTCATGGGGCGTGAGATAGCGCTCTACCAGAGGCAGTATCACCTCCTCAGGCAGGCCGTAGGCCAGGCTGAGCAGAGCAGCGCCTCCAAATCCAGCGCCGGCAACTTTAAACAGCTGGTACTGCTGACCACGAGGCAGCAAAGTAGCGCCCTGGTGCTGTTGCAGATATTGCCAGCCTTTGAGAATGCTCAACACTGCCTGCTGCTCGGCCCGGCTGTATTTGAGCCGGGCCAGGGTTGCCTCGGCGGCGGCCAGGTCAGCGGGGAGCAGCTGGCTGAGTTTAGTGGCCTTGAGCCAGCTGCGATGCAGGCCGGGGGTGGTCTGCTCTTTGACCCAGCTATGCAAAAGCTGCGAAAACTCGGGCCAGCGCTCGTGGTACTGGGCCGCCAGCTGATCGAGGGTGGCCAGCCGCTCTAGGTGAGAGCGATCGACCTCGGGCAGCCAGGCTTGCAGCAGGCCGTCTTCCCAGGCGAGGGCTAACAGGGCCGACCCCTCGGGATGGCTGAGCAGGCAGTCGAGCTCGCCGCGCACCCGCTCGGCGGCCATGCGCCCCAGGGCCGGAGCCAGACTGCGAATGATCTGCTGGGTAGCAGGGTCAAGGCTAAAGCCCAGCTGGGCCGCCTGGCGGTAGGCCCGCAGCAGGCGCAGGGGGTCATCTTCGAGGTTTTCGGCGGCGACCATGCAGAGAGTTTTGCGCTGCAGGTCGGCGTAGCCATCGAGGGGGTCGAGCAGGGTCTCGCTGTGGGGGCTGTAGGCGATCGCATTGATCGTAAAATCGCGCCGATGCAGGTCGGAGTAGATCGTTGGCCCCACCTGCTGGGCAAAGTCTACCGTGGCGTTAGGGAACACCACCCGGGCGATCTGGTGCTCGGGGTCGAGCACCACAAAACCAGCGCTGTAGTGCTGAGCAATGGACTGGGCGGTGGCGATCGCCCGCTCGGGCAGCACAAAGTCTAGATCTAAATAGTCGGCCTGACGGCGCAGCAGAGCATCTCTGACACTTCCCCCCACCAGGTAGGCTTGCTGTGGCAGTAGCGATACGCTAAAGGGCCAGGTTTTAGGCGAAAGCGCCGATTGTTCTGTAGCCACTGCAAGGGAGAGCGGTGATAGCGTTGGATTCAATGAACCCTCATTTCTTTCATTACAACAGGGTTTTTGCGTCTTGACACCCTGGCCCCGCAGAGAACAGCCGAAAACCCCCAGAAGTTTTACCAGAGGTTTTCATTTTGCAACATCTGGGCTGGGCCGCCCGGGACATTCAAAAAACTTGAGCTAGACTACCAGAAAACGCATCCCCAAAACCGCCAGCGCCCTATCCCTGAAGCATAACGGTCAATTGACCAAGGGCTGGCTAGACTGAAGATGACCGACTCTAGAACCTACCCTGTTCCTGCCGGGGGCCTGCTATGTGCATTTGTGTGAATTGTCACTACGTCGATCGCTGTACTACTTACCACGCGGTGGAAGAGCTGCACGGACAGCCCCACTTGACCGATGCGCCCAGCTTTGAGGCCGTTAACCCTACCGTCAATGCCAACCTCCGCATTATCGGCGACGTGGTTGAAAAGGAATTTGACGTGGTGGGCTGCGACAGTTTCGCCATGGAAATGGGCAAGTGGGCCAAGCTGCGTCCCGGCGAACTGGTGCCGACCTAGGGGTGTAGATGGGTGGATCGGTGACTAAGAATTTCTGAAGAATTCCACGCATTGGGTAGGGGCAAACGGCTGTTTGCCCTGCGCGACTGTAAGGTATCAGGTCAGTCGTCCCAGATCGTCTCTACGGTAGGGTGGGCACTGCCCACCGCCTAGAATCTACCCCATCGCAGTTTGTTAGATAGTGAATAGAGCCTCCCTTGACCACCCTTTGCGTCAATCCTGCCTGTCCCCAGCCCAAAAATGAGGAGATGGCGAGGGTCTGCACTGCCTGTGGCCAACCGTTGTGGATAGCCGATCGCTATCGCTGTCAGCAGTTCCTTGGCCAGGGTGGTTTTGGGCGCACGTTTCTGGCGGTGGATGAAAGGCGCAATCCCCCAGTCGTCTGCGTAGTCAAGCAGATGACCGTGGTGATAGGGAACGATCGCTCAGAGAGGGGCGATCGCTTTCACTGCGAAGCCGATCGCCTGGCTACCCTGGGTCAGCACCCCCAAATTCCTACCCTGCTAGATGTGGTGGATAATAGCCAGGGTCAGTTTTTGGTGCAAGACTACATCCCTGGCCCCAACCTCGATCAGCTGGTGCAGCAGTCCCCCCATCTAGGCGGCGAAGTCCTGGTGCAGCGGGTGCTCTACGAGCTGCTGCCGGTGCTGGCCTATATTCACGACCACCGCGTCATTCACCGCGATATCAAGCCCGCCAACATCATTGCGCCCCCGGCCCCCCAGCCCCTGGTGCTGGTCGATTTTGGGTCGGCGAAGGCGATCGTAGATTCTGAACAACTCAAGCAAACCGCCACGGTGATCGGTAGCGCAGGCTATGCCGCCCCTGAGCAAGCCCTGGGCAAGGCCGTCTACGCCAGCGACATTTTTAGCCTGGGGGTGACCTGTCTGCACCTGCTCACCGGGCTGCACCCCTTTGACCTGTACTCCGTCAGCGAAGACGCCTGGGTGTGGCGGCCCTACGTGACTGCCCCCATTAGCCCAGCCTTGGGCCGCGTGCTCGATCGCATGGTCAATCGCCGTCTGCCAGAGCGCTACAGCACCGCCCAAGCCGTTCTCGCCGACCTGCGATGGAGTGGGTTAGCCGTTGGCAGTAGTCCTAAACCGTCGTCCCTGGCATCGATCAAACCCTCGGGTTCGCCCCCCGCCTGGGAACAACGGTTTGCCCTCAGTCTGCCGGGAATTGTGGCCAACGGCCTGGCGATCAGCCCCAATGGGCGGGCGATCGCCACCGCCTGCTCCGACGGCACCGTGCGCCTGTGGGACTGCACCAACGGCGAACCTATCCACACGTTTAGTAAATCGTTGGGACTCTTTGGCCTCGGCCATCGCGGCTCTGTCAATGCCATCGTTTTTACCCCTGATGGTGCAGCTATTATCAGCGGTGGTGAAGATAATCAGCTGATTCAGTGGAATTTGGCTGACTACAGCGGCCAGCAACTGCCGCTCTCGGGTTGGCAGATTTCAGCGCTGACCATCAGCGCTAAAGACAATATCTTGGCGGTGGGCAGCGGGGATGGGCGCATTCACCTATGGTCTCTGGACACGGGCGATGCTCCAAAGGTGCTGGTGCATCACCAAGATCAGGTGATGGCCCTGGCAGTGGATGCGCCGGGGAATTTGCTGGTGAGCGGGGGGCGCGATCGCACCATTCGCCTCTGGTCACTGCCCTCGGGTAGACTCACCCGCACCCTCACGGCACCCAAGGCCCCCATCACCGCCGTCGCCTGCCATCCCCAAGATGGCCGCATTGTGAGCGGCAACGCAGACGGCCACGTACAGGTGTGGAGCGCCGAGAACCCCGATACAGGTTTGGTGATTCACAGGGCACCATGCGCCATTACAGCACTGGCGATCAGCCCCAATGGGGCCTGGTTGGCGATCGGCGTAGAAGATGGCATCCTGAGCCTGGTGAATTTGCAAGGTCTGGGACAAACCGCCACTCTTCGTCACGCTTGGGCTGTACGAGCCCTAGCCTTTACCCCCGACAGCCGCATGGTGGTCAGCACCAGTGCTGATGCAACCATCCGCTTCTGGTGCCGTGCATCTGCTGCCGTCAACGTATAAATCTTATTGCTATAGAGATCAGAAGTAATATAGCGGATCCTAGACGGGCGAGGTGCGATCAAAATAGAGGAAACGCGGAGCGACGCTACACTATCGCATTTCCGGTAGGAACTCATGTTTCTGCCAGTCTACTCGCCCAATTGCTCACCCATTGAGCCGTTCTACTCGAAGGTCAAGCATCGCTTGAATTCAGTTAGGACACGAACGTATCAAGCCTTAAAAGACGCGATTGCATTTGCCTATGCTCAAGTTACCTTGGAAGACATTCGGAACTGATTTGCAAATGACTGCTACCGTACCTCATCCGAATGAGAACCGCTATAGAGGTTTCCTATGAGTATCAGTCTCACCCCTGACCAAGAGCGTTTTGTTGAAACCAAGCTTCAGCCTGGCAAATATCGCTCTACTGAAGAAGTGTTAGAAATTGCCCTGCGATTACTAGACGAGTGCGATCGCTCTGAATTCGAATGGATCGAAAATATGCGGGCAAAAATTGATGTTGCGATCGAAGCCTCTGACTATACAACCCCAGTCGATGGTAAAACCTTTGTAAATGGCATTCTAGAGCGTTTTCGGCAGGCAAACTAGCCATGAGCCGTTATGTCATCAACGTTCTTGACAGCCAAAATCTCTAAGTTTTGCTTCGTAAATGAGGCGGCTCTTTGGCAAGTGATAGCCCTAAAAATCAAAATATATGTAGGGCAGTGTCTCTGCCGGGGCCAAGAGCCAGGCCAGCAGACTAAACAGCGGTACCAGCAACAGCTTCACTGGCCAGCTCAGCTCCAGCTTTAGGCCGCGCTTGACCAAGTAGGTACCCGCCATCAGCCCCACCACGCCCCACAGCAGCATCAGCAGTTGGGTAAAGGTAAAGCCCAGCGACTCTACATAGACCAGCTGGCTAAACTGGGCATCTGACGGCGTGCCCCACAGCCGTTGCAGGGCCAGGGTAAAGCGCTGAGGCTCGGGCAGGCGAAAGAAGATCCAGCTGAAGAACACCAGCCCCTGGGTGATCGCCCAGCCCAGCACAGTGCCCGGCAGAGAACCCCAAAAAGCTTTTACCCCTGGGCTGGCCTTGCCCCACGCCTGGGTCAGCCGGTGCACCACCAGGCCCGCCCCATGAATGGCCCCCCAGATCAAAAAGCCCCAGTTGTTGCCGTGCCAGATGCCCGCAATCAGCATGATCGTCATCAGGTTGAGGCAGGTGCGCACCAGCCCCTGCCGCGACCCACCGAGGGGAAAGTAAAGGTAGTTGCGCAGCCAGTCGCCCAAGGTCATATGCCAGCGCCGCCAAAAGTCGGCCAGACTGGTGGTGAAGTAGGGGGCGTCAAAATTTTGGGGCAGGTTAATACCCATTAGCAGAGCGCTGCCCCGGGCGATATTCACGTAGGCGCTAAAGTCGAGGTAGAGCTGTAGGCCGTAGGCAAAGGTGGCCAGCCAGATATCGGCGCTTCCCGCCCGCTCTAGGTTGTCAAAGCTGAGGTTGACCAAGATAGCAATATGGTCGGCAATCAGCAGCTTTTTAGCCGCTCCGTAGGCGATCAGCCAGAGACCTTCCACAGTGGTGCTGAGGCCCGGCGGCTTTTGCTGCTCAACCTGGTCAATGAAAGGGTGAAAGCGAGTGATTGGCCCCGAGATAAGCTTGGGAAAGTACAGCTTGTAGGCGGCAAAATCAGAAAAATTGAGGGCCGCTGGCGACCCCCTATACACATCCACCAAGTAGGCGATGCATTCAAACACAAAGAAGCTCAGCCCCAGGGGCATGACGATGCGGGTGAGGGTGTCGCCGTCGGTAGCGGCCATGCCCAGCTGCCCTAGGCCCAGGCTTTGCAGCACCCCTTCGGCGTACTTAAACCCGAGCAGCAGCAGCACGTTGATGCCAATGCCCAACCACAGCAGGCGGGTGCGGCGCTGGTTCCAGCCGCGCTCGGCCAGCTGCCAGCGGGGGTTGGGAATGCGCCAGTCAAGCGGAGTGGCCATGGCGTTGCCGATGAAAAAGGTCACCAGCAGCAGCGCCACCATTAGCAGCAAATACTGCACCTGAATGGAGGCGTAAAACACTAGGCTGGCCACCACGAGCAGCCATAGCCTCGCCTGGAGCGACTCCAGCGTCCAAAAGATACCGACGACGCTGAGCAAAAAGAGAGCGTAGACCAGGGAGGGCAGGGTCATGGGGCGGGAGGAGCGGCAGGGCGGGGCCAGGCAATCAGCGGATCTTGACCTAACTGGCTAGACACCTGGTAGGCACCGTAGCGGTTTAGGTGGCTGGGGTCAGAGAAATAGTCGTAGCGATCGGGCCAGAGTTGGGCAAAATCGCGAAAGAGAAAGCCTGCTTCGGTGGTGGAAAGCTGGAGCATGTGCTGCAAAAACTGGGCTTCGGCCTCCTGGCGAAACTCGTCGAGGTATTCGTCGGTGAGGGGGGTGTTGATGAAAACAATGGGGATGGACTGGGCCTGGGTAAAGCTGAGCAGATTGGTAAAGGCCTCAGACTGCTGCCCATCGAGACGAAAGTTGTCGTAATCGCCATCGTAGCGCCCAGACACTCGGGCGTAGTTTTGGTAGTAGGTGGCAGGGTTAAAGCGCACCGCCAAGGCTAAGAACCCATCAAAGTCAATGGCGCTACCGGCGGGCATGACGGCGTCAAGCTCTTCTTCGCTGAGGCTGGTAGAGCTGGGCGTGGCCGCCACGAGCTGTTGCTGAAACCAACCCTTGAGCCAATCGCGATCGCCATACACCGCAGAGATATTGCCCAGGCGATTGCTCATCCAGTCATCTATGGCGGCATAGCTATTGGGCAGCGACCCGGTGGGGTTGAGCACGCCCGTCGAGTCGTCACCCGTAGCGACCTCGATCGCCTCGGGCCGACGGCTGGCCACGTCGCGAAAGCCGGGGGAAGCGGCGATCGCATTGTAGGTGACATCGATGCGACCACTGTTAAAGGCCCGCGCTCCGTCAGCCCAGATGATCAGCTTGGGCAGCTGGTGGGGCTCTAGCACCTGGCGAATCACCAGATCGACCACCTGGGCGGTGGCACCGTTGATGCCAAAGTTAAACACGCTGATATTCTCGTAGCCCAGACCGGCCAGCTCCTTGCGCAGGGCCACGGGGTCGACTCCCCGCAGGGCGCGGGAGCTGCCGACAATCATCACGTCGGGGGGGCCAGACTGCTCCAGCTGCTGGTAGTAGAGGGCCAGCTTTTCGTTCATCTGGTCGCTGTTGAAGCTGGCAAAGGAGGCCCGATCGACCAAATCGTCGATCGCTACCATGGGCTGACTGGGGCTGGTAGCCAGGCTGCCGTCAGGCTCAGCACTGCTGATGAAGCCGCCGCCAACCTCTCCGGCAGCGCTTTGGGCGGTGGGCCAGTCTAGCTGTGCCAGATCGTCTTCAAAGGGGGTGGTGGCCGATCCATCGGGGCTCAGATTCTCGGGGGCGATCTCGACTGCCTCAGCCCTGCCCTGCTGACGCTGAGGGGCTGTGATCTGCCCCAGCAGCCAGTCGACCTGAAGGGCAACCAAAACCCCCACCGCCGCCCAAACAACGGCAATTTTGAGGCCGTCTGAGCGGCCCATCTCTAAGCCACTGTCGAGCGGCTCACCCAGACCGTCGGGGCTAGTGCTGATGAGTAGCTGCGATCGCAGCAATAGCCGCCGCCCCTGGGCGAGCAGATCTTGCACCCACTGCCCTAAGGCAATATCCTCGTCATCCTCGAACTCTAGATCGGCCTCTAGGGTGGCAGAGACTGGCCCATCGGGGCGCACCAGCAGCTCATTGACGTAGCTGTCGGAGGCGGTAAACTCGGGGGTCGCCTCGGGCACCAGGCGGCGGCGCTCTAAAAAGTCGTGGCCAAAGCTCCAGGCGGGCTGGGCCTGGCCCGATCGCCGACCGTAGATGCGTACCCCCTCGATGCCGACCGGGCTCAGATCGAGCAAATATTCGGTGATCGGCGGTGCCACCAGGCGGCGGCGGGGGGCCACCGGGCTATCGACCATGACGTGCAGCAGCCCGTCGCGCAGCAGCAGCTGCACCCGCTGCCCGCCAGTGGCCAAGCGGTCATCGAGGCTGGGGTTGAGCAGGCGGGTGAGCAAAAAGGCGATCGCTGGTAGGTCACCGGTTTGGCCCAAGTACTCGGGGCTGTCGGCCAGGGCGCTGTGCTCGGTGGCGGGCAGATCGAGGTAGTGTACCCAGGCTGGGGTGGCACTCGCCCCAGGCAAAGTCTGGGGCTGGCCGTAGATCACCGCCCGAGAAATGCCCTGGGGAGCTAGCTCAGCTAAGGGCTCACTGAGCGCCGCCAAGACCGCTTCCTTGGCCTCTAGGCTCTCAGTCTGTTGGGTGTCGTGGTCACCGCTCTGGGGCGAACAGATTAGGTGCAATGTGCCGTTGGACAGCTCTGTGGTCACCCCCATGTGCCAGCTAGCCACCGCCGCCGACAACAGCCGGGCGATCGCATCGGTATCGCCCCAGCGGCCCCACTCCCGCAGCATCTCCTCCGGCGGGGTGAGGTCAATGCGCAGACTCCAGTCGGGCTTGGTTTCGCCCCGCACCTGAAGCAGCAGCACCGCATCTTTGAACTGGGTCAGCTGTAGCTGTCGCAGCCGCTCCGCCGTCGGGCGAGCAATCAGCGACGGGTCGGGGCTGTAGGTGGCCTCACAGAGAATCCACAGGCGCGAAATGGTGGTGTCGCCGTCGGCCTCGGTGGCCGCGTTTTCGTCGTCAATGGCAACGGCCATGCGGTGCAGGTGAGCGGTGCCCGGTATGGCCTTGATGCTGACCCACACCCCGACATCGAGGCTGCTGAGAGTCTCGCTCAGGTACCAGGCGATCGCCTCAGGGTCACCCTTGCGGGCCAGACTCAGGTTTGAGAGCACCATGGCACCGCTGCCGCCCTCGCCCAGCTTAAACTCAGGCTGCCCCTGGGTGTACTGCTCCAGCAGCGACTGGGTGGCCTTGATGTCGGCCTCATCCTGATTTTCGAGCACCAGCTGGGCCAGGTGGCGCTCCAGCCGATTGAGATAGATGGGGGCCGTCCAGGCGGGGGTGGGGTTGCCGGTCTGGCGACTGTAGAGGTAAAGCTGGTAGACCTGGGGATAGTGCTGCCGCACCAGGGGCTCGCCGGTTTCCAGCAGCGATCGCACCAGTTTGAGCAGCACCGCCGACTGCTCTAGGGCCAGCTCTGTCTCACACAGTACGTGGAGAATATTGCCCCGCAGCTTAATGTGCAGCTCTGCCGTAGGCAAACCCATGGCATGCTTGAGCCAGCTCAGCACGGTAGCCGCTGGCGAATTGGAGCTAACGGTTGGGTGGGATAAGGACACAGGCATCGAGGGTCAGAGTAACAGCTCCGGCTGAGGCCACACTCCCAAGCAGTGAGACGCTGCCCGGCTAGGCAAAGTTGTCATGGGCGCGGTCGGTTTAATTTATACCAACTCCAGCGCCAATCAGCTGATTTCTTTTCAAGGAGTTTGCCAAAAACCCAAAAAGTAATGTACAGCCTCGGGGCATCGCCGCTCCCGGTGCTCTGAATAAGGCGCTCTGGCCAAGTAGAGAGCGACTTGTCTAATATATTAATGATCAATTTCGCCAATGGTAGACGATGGGGCGACGATGCCAGCCCTAATTGGCCCCAGCCAGAGACCGCCCCAGTAAAATCGCCGTATTTTGGCTCTCAGGCCTATCCACCTGGCCTTCTCGTTACAACCCTTAATCTACACAACTCTATGCCCTCAGCTCAGTCCCCAGCCTCTGCGTCACCCCTGCCGGCCTGGCCCGGTCACTCTACCGAACTGCTCATCGGGGTGCTAGTGCCACCAGTGCTGCTGGGCATTTTGGCTGGCCAGATGCTAGCCGACGGGCTGACCCAGATCGGTCTGGCCAGTGAGCAACTTTTTGCCGGTGAACGACTGCCCAATCTCAACCCAACCGTCCCACCGGTCGAGGGTGCCCTCTCTACTAGTGAAAGCTAGGGTTTTAGCGCGGACTGGTAGCACTGCCCTCCTGCGGTATTTAATTGGAAATTTAGGTTCAGCCAGAAGCCTAAACCGGGTAACGTTTTCAATTTGTTCATCTAGATAAACTTCTTCCGGTCGGGGTAATCCTATAGAATCTTTGCGATATCGCCGTTCTCTCTCTGATATACCCATGAGTTCTATGCTCCACTCCTCCGGAGATACCAGGCCCGCTGCCCAGCCCGACGTGGTCGGCCCGATCGCCCCAGTGGCCGATCAGCCCTCCCTTCAGGATCTGCTGCTGCGCCACCGGCTGCGGGTCGTCGAAGACCTCTGGGAGAACGTGCTAGAGCATGCCTGCGGCCCCGAGTTACTCAAGCTGCTCCAGCAGCTGCGCCAGATGTGCTCTCCCGAGGGCCAGGCCCCTACCGCCGAAGAGGCCAGGGTCAAAGCCGTCGTCGATGTGGTCGAAGCCCTCGACCTCGAAGACGCCATTCGCGCCTCTCGGGCTTTTGCTCTTTACTTTCAGCTAATCAACATTGTTGAGCAGCACTACGAGCAGCGGGGGCAGCAGCAGCAGTACCGAGCCGCCTACGAAATTTCTGAGCTGGTGCAGCGGGCCAGTCACAGCCCCTTTAGTGGCTCCACTAACGGCAGCGAGGGTGCCCCCAACCTCGACAAGAGCAGTTTTTTCCAGGCCGATCTGCTCAGCCGTAGCATTGCCGAGCCGCCCAGCGGCCGCAAAGAGGCCGGTACCTTCCACTGGCTGTTTCCCACCCTAAAGCGGCTCAACGTACCGCCCCAGGTGATTCAAAACTTAATCGATCAGCTGGATGTGCGGCTGGTGTTTACCGCCCACCCCACCGAGATCGTGCGCCACACCATCCGCGACAAGCAGCGCCGCATCGCCAGCATTTTGCGCCAGATGGATCAGGCCGAAGAGAGTGCTCAAACCCTAGGGCTGGCCTCCTCCTGGGAAATGGAAGAACTCAAAGACGAACTCACCGAAGAGATTCGCCTCTGGTGGCGCACCGACGAGCTGCACCAGTTTAAGCCCTCGGTGCTCGACGAGGTCGACTATACTCTGCACTACTTTCAGGTGGTGCTGTTTGAGGCGCTGCCCCAGCTCTACCAGCGGTTTGATCGGGCGATCGCCACCACCTTCCCTGAGCTTGACCCGCCCCGCCATCGCTTCTGTCGATTTGGCTCTTGGGTCGGCTCCGACCGCGACGGCAACCCCTCCGTCACTCCCGAAGTCACCTGGAAAACCGCCTGCTACCAGCGCAACATGGTGCTGAGCAAATACATTGCCTCCATCGATCGCCTAGTCGATCTGCTCAGCCTATCGCTGCACTGGAGCGAGGTCTTGCCCGAGCTGCTGGAGTCGCTTGAGCAAGACCAAGTCAAAATGCCCGACATCTACGACGATTTGGCCATTCGCTACCGCCAAGAGCCCTACCGGCTGAAGCTCGCCTACATCAAGCAGCGGCTAGAAAACAGTCGCGATCGCAGCCAGCGTCTTTACCACAGCGACCCCTTCGCCGACCATTCTAACGACCCCAGCGGTGCCCCCATCTACCGCTACGGCCACGAGTTTTTGGCCGAGCTGCGCCTGATTCAGCGCAACCTAGAGGCCACCGGGCTCAACTGCCAAGACCTCAACACTCTGATCTGCCAGGTCGAAATCTTTGGCTTCAACCTGGCCCAGCTCGACCTGCGTCAGGAGAGCACCCGCCACTCCGACGCTCTCGACGAGATCGCCCAGTACCTGCAAATCTTGCCCCAGCCCTACAGCGACCTGCCCGAAGCCGAAAAAATCGCCTGGCTGGTGAGCGAGCTCAAGACCCGCCGCCCCCTCACCCCCCGCGAGCTGCCCTTCTCCGACAAAACCCGCGAGACCATCGCCACCCTGCACATGGTGCGCCAGCTCCATCAAGAGTTTGGCCCCGATATCTGCGGTAGCTACGTCATCAGCATGAGCCACACCGTCAGCGACCTCCTAGAGGTGCTGCTGCTGGCCAAAGAAGCTGGCCTCTACGACCCCACCACTGAGATCAGCAGCATTCAGCCAGTGCCCCTGTTTGAGACCGTCGAAGACCTCCAGCGGGCACCAGCGGTGATGGATCAGCTGTTTAGCCTGCCCCTCTACCTGAACCTACTCCAGGGCCAGGCGGCGCTACCTGCCGATGAGGGGCCGGGCAGCGTCGCCACCCCACGGGCCGTGCCCCTGCAAGAGGTGATGCTGGGCTACTCCGACAGCAACAAAGACTCGGGCTTTCTCAGCAGTAACTGGGAAATTCACAAGGCGCAGCAGTCGCTGCAAACCACCGCCGATCGCTACGGCGTCTCCCTGCGGATTTTCCATGGTCGGGGCGGCTCGGTGGGGCGCGGCGGTGGCCCTGCCTACGAAGCCATCTTGGCCCAGCCTGGACGCAGCATCAAAGGCCGGATCAAAATCACCGAACAGGGAGAAGTGCTGGCCTCAAAATACAACCTCAATGACCTGGCCCTCTACAACCTAGAAACCATCACCACCGCCGTGATTCAGGCCAGCCTGCTGAGCAATAGCGTCGATGACATTCAGCCCTGGAATGAGACTATGGAGGAGCTGGCCACCCGCTCCCGTAGCCACTATCGCCAGCTCATCTACGAAAACCCCGACCTGGTCAACTTCTTCCACCAGGTGACGCCGATCCAAGAGATCAGCCAGCTGCAGATCAGCTCGCGCCCCTCCCGACGCGGCGGCAAAAAAGACCTGGGCAGCCTGCGGGCAATTCCCTGGGTGTTTAGCTGGACCCAGGCGCGGTTTTTGCTGCCCTCGTGGTACGGCGTCGGTACCGCCCTGCAAGAGTTTATGGATGAGTCGCCCGAAGAGCACCTCAAGGTAATGCGCTACTTCTACAGCAAGTGGCCCTTCTTCAAAATGGTGATCTCAAAAGTCGAGATGACCCTGGCCAAAGTCGATCTGCAAATTGCTGAGCACTACGTGCGCGAACTCACCGCCCCCGAAGACAAAGAGCGATTTCTCAAGCTATTTGAGGCCATTTCCCAGGAGTTTTACCTGACCCGCGATATGGTGCTGCGCATTACTGGCCACGATCGCCTGCTGGATGGCGACCCCGATTTGCAGCGATCGGTTTACCTGCGCAACGGCACCATTGTACCCCTAGGCTTTTTGCAGGTGGCTCTGCTCAAGCGTCTCCGCCAATACAAAGACCAAGCCGCCACCGGAGTGATTCGCTCTCGCTACAGCCAGGGCGAGCTGCTGCGGGGTGCCCTGCTGACCATCAATGGCATCGCTGCCGGCATGCGCAACACCGGCTAAGCCTGTGGCAATGTCTTGGCGGCCGGGCGATGTACTCACCTTGCCTCACTCCGCCCGTGTGGGCCAAGGTGAGCAGGTGATCTCACCTCAAAAAAGTGGACATTCCCCAAGAGCCGACACCGAAGGAAAATGTTCAGGTGGCGCAATTCGCATCGTGCATCAATCGGGTAAGCCCGTCAGCCAGGTTGCACAAGCGATGGGGTTGACCGAAGGCACGCTGCATAAACGGGTGAAACCAGCCCCAAAAGACTTGGTGGTCTTGCCAAAACTTTAACTCACAACCCAGCCCTAGGCAGTATAAGTTGCGCCTAAGCCGAGCGACCTGAGCCCTTTCCGATAGGCGATCGACGTCTTGTCAGCCCCAATGTGCGACTCTGCCGACATATCAAGGGGCAGGTCTTCGGGGTATTGGGCCTCGACCACTTCCTTATCCTCCGCAAAAACCTGATAGTTAAACTCGTACACTGGTTCCAGGGGTTGGTCTTTGTCAAAGTTGCGGCAGATGGGCACAAAGATGCGCGTCTTGCGGGCCGAAACAGGGCTGGCCGCATTGAGAATGCACAGTCGCCCCTCACCGGGAAACTGTACCGTCAGCCGCGCGGTGAAGGGCAAAAACACCTCAAACACCCGCAGCCACTGAAAGTCTGCGGGGGCGCGGTCTTGCATGGCTTTGGGAAAGTTGCTCACATTACTCAGATACTCTGCTCGCAGCCCCTGGTTGGTAGAAAAAACCTCGTAGCGAGGCACCACGGGGTTGTTGATGTCGCCAAAGGTGTCGGTGTGCACCCAGGCAAAATGGGCCACATCGAGAAACCCCTCGATCTGCCGACCTGCTGCTGCATTGATATCCACTGCATCGGGGAGAATTTGCTGGTAATCGGGGTCATCCCACTCGGGCAGATCGGGGAGAACAGACTGGTCACCACTGCTGAGGGTTGTCCACACCAGGCCGTAGGCTTCTTGCACTGGATAGGTTTTGAGGCAGAGCTTTTTTGGAATGCTGGCTTCGGGGTTGGCAGGCACCTTCACGCACTGGCCATCAGCGGAGTAGTGAAAGCCATGGTACTTGCACACCAAAAAGTCATCCTTAACCCAGCCCATGCTGAGAGGTATGCCCCGGTGTAGGCAAATGTCATTGGCAACAGAAACCCCCTCGCCGGTACGCCAAATCACCAGTCGCTGGTCTAACAGGGTAGCGGTAACCGGCTGGTCAGTCACTTCGTGGCTAAAGGCGACAGGGTACCAAAAGGGGTATAGCGCATCCCAGTCAGATTCGGCGAATGTGCAGCCTCGGGGGTAAACCTGCTGGTGGGCCATGGCGTGTCTCCTACAAATGTTCTGCTAGAGATAGCAGACCAGGAGAGCTAGCGTCTGATTCTGAAGATACAACCCATGACCAAAGCATGGCTTTAGTAGACCTAGACAGCGCTGCGGCATTGCTGCTGTCGAAACGACTGCACTGACACCAGGCTACCAGCCTCAGGATCCCACAAAATGTACTTGGCACAGCCTGGCATATCGGCCATCCGCAGCGTTTTCACCGTTGAGAGCAGATGGGCATTTTCGCGCTGACAGGCTTTGAGATGGTAGTTGGGGATGCGTTCAGAGAGGTGATGAATATTGTGATAGCCAATGTCAGCGGTAAACCAGTTGAAGATAGCCGGGAGTTCTAGCAAGCTGCTACCCTCTACAGCTCCCTGTAGATAGTCCCAACCTTGAGTTTCGTGAGCGTACACCCCTTCAAAGATGTGCTGCACAAAGAAAACCCAGATAAAAATGGTCGCAGACAACATGAGAACAATGCTGTAAAGGCTCAAAAAGAGCGGAAAGCCGATGATGTGCCCGAGAAGAGCACAGCCGCCAATTACAGCAATATTATTCAGCAGTACATCCCAAAACTCTGCTGCCGACTGCCACTGACGTGACTCATGGGTGGCAATGATCTTCCCTAAGCTCATGCCTGGCTGCTGCCTAATACTGCGCCACAGGTAGCACATAAAATCATAGATTCCGGTCAACAGCACCAGTCTCGGTTGAATAGCCAGGTAGAAAAAACCACCTGGAATAGCCATTAAAGGGTGACGTAAGCTTTCATAGCTGCGCTGTTCAGCAGGGCTCAGCTGAGCAAACTCTTCAGTCGAAAGAAAGTCAGCAACTCCACGATACCGCTCCCAGTCGCCGTTGGTTTTGTGGTGATAGGCATGATCTCTAGACCAGGCATACTGAGGAATCGCATTAATTATCCCCAGCATAAAGCCGACTAAACGATTAACCCGCTTTGACCTGAAGAGCGAATAGTGCCCACAGTCATGCATTAACGAAAAACAGCGGAGAGAGAAAAGCACCAGCAGGACGATGATCGGAGGCAGAAACCAAAGCGAAATAGCTGCTAATTTGACGCCCAAAAACCACAACAGAACATAGGGAACAACGGTATTTAAAACCTGGATAGTAGCCCTTAGATCGTTGCTCTTCATATAGGGAGTTAAGACAAAATCAGACTTTTTGAGCGTAGCTTGCATTCAAAAAAAACTCTTTTGATATGGTTAATAAAGCTGCAACGACACCTGCCGCTTTTAGACAAGGAGCTAGCCCCGACTGCTACCGCTGGAATTACTAACCCAGGGCTACAGGGCAATCTCAATGGCTAGACAATGGTGGAGACAGTCTTGCAGTCGACTGGCCCTGGGGGAGACTGCATCGGGGCGATTTTGGCAACGATGTGACTATCAACTAGCTTCTCTGGCTTACCCAAGCAAGGGCTAGAGATCAGATCCGCGAAGGTAGCACTCTACCCCCGACTCACTGGGCGGGCAGAAGATAAGTGGTTAATGTCGTTGGTAGCCAGACGACACTCCAATCCATCGACATTAACAGTTTGATCGCAGCTTGAGCGTTAAGTAGAGACACTCTATCCAGTTGAGCAACCGTTAGACATCCATAAACAGCAAGGTGAGTATAACAAAGTATTACAAGTTTAGGAGCCGGGGAAGTAGACCTGGTGAGCTAGGTAAGCGTAGCCACCGCAGCTGATACATCCTTTTCGTCATCCACTGCCTCTTCAAAGCGGATGACATCTTGGCGAGGGCTGGCATGGCTGACCCGCACCTGCAACTGCTCTCCCAGGGCTACTGCTCGATTAAAACGCATGGCCAGCTCTAAACCTAGGTCTTCGACCATAATCAAGCCCAGCCTCTCGTCTTCACGCAGCCAGCGCAGCAGCATGACATCCCAAACTCTGCCTTGGTGGCGGCGCAGGTATTCAAGCGCCCAATAGCGCTTGGTTTGGCGCTCTACTAAAGTAGCCTCATAGGCAGCAGAACTAGCTCCGATCGCCAGTTCTGTCACCTCTGTAGAGGTAAACGGCAGCGGCTCACCCCGCAGGTGGGCTTTGAGCTGAAAGTGGGTCACCAGATCGAGGTAGCGACGAATGGGGGAGGTGACCTGGCTATAGCTGTCTAACCCCAGAGTGGCGTGGCGGTTGGGGGTAATACCCACCTCGCTGCGGGTCATGCAGCGACGAATAGCCGAGTCGCGCACCCAGCCCATGGGTAGCTGAATGAGTTCTTCATCGGAGGGCAACTCGGGCTGGGGCTGACTGCGAAAGGGGATGGCTAGGTCATGGGTTTGCCCGTAGCGGGCGGCAACTTCACCGGCCAAAATCATCATCTCAGCAACCATCTGCCGAGCCATGGAGTCATTGAAGACCTCAATGACAATGTCGTCGCCTGCCTTAGACACCTTGATGCTCGACTCAGGCATATTGATGTTGATAGCCCCTTGAGTCTGTCGCCATTGACTGCGCACCTTGGCCCAGCTAGCTAGGCCCTGGAGCTCTAGCTCGGCGGTGATGCCCAGTTCTAGCATTTCATCGACATCGTCGTAGGTGAGTCGATAGGTAGGGCGAATCAGGCTGGGGTGAATGGTGTAGTCGAGGATATCGCCGTCGTCGGTGAGGGTGACACCAAAACTGAGGGCATAGCAAGTTTGGCCCTGAATTAGGCTCATGGCCCCAATCGCTAGCTCTAGGGGAAACATGGGAATCATGCCGGTCGGCAGGTAGACCGTGGTACAGCGGCGGCGGGCTTCCAGGTCTAACTCATCTCCCGGCAGCAGCCAGCGAGTGGGATCGGCAATATGAATCCACACGCGCTGAGTACCGTCGTCTAGGGTCTCTAGGCTCAGGCCATCGTCAATCTCTTGGGTGCTCGCATCGTCTACGGTGTAGACCTTGAGGTGGGTGAGGTCTAACCGCTCTGCATCTGGGTCGGGTGGCGGAGACTGAAGACGCTGCTGCGCCATGGTAGAGGTTTCCTCAGAGAAGAGAGCGGGAATTTGGCTGCGCCGGAGGGCCAAATTTTCGTGCACACTCCATAGCCCTATGGCCACTAGGGTATCAAATGCTCCATCTGCCGTTGGGGCTACACCCAAAGCGTTGAGAATCTCTACGGCCTGAACGCGCTGATTGGACTCTTCGCCAAATAGCGCCAATCGCTCAAGCACCTCAAGTCGGGGACGATCGCCCTTTTCCCACTGCACCGTCTCCCCCGCCATCCCCCCACGGGCCTTGGTGAGAAAAGCTTCCCACTCCTGCTGACGCAGGGTCTCACGCTCGATTTGCAGGCGCAGTTCATCGACTTGGGCAGCGGGGCGGGGCTCGTAGCGATCGCCTTTCTGCTTAAAAAAAATCTTGTCTTCTACTAGCAGACGGTGGGCAGCGTAGCAGAAGGTCGGGCTCTGGTCAGAGAAGAGTAGCTGCGCCAAAGAAGCCGGGTCAGCAGACTCGCCGGCTTCGACGCAGAACTCCCAAGCAATCTCTAGGCTGGCAGGATCAATATAAGACTCAGCCTCTTTGATAAAGAGGCCAATGTCGGTATGTACGTAAGTCTGACCGCTGACTTCGTAGATAAAGTCGCGGGGGTGCAGGGTGTGGGCTTGACCACGCTCGTCGATCACGACCCAGTTTTTTTTGCCCTCGGGCCGGTCTGCTACGCCTAGACGTGGCTGCCCCTGGTGCTTAAATTCGACTAGCGTTCCTTTGTCAACCAAGCCCATACCCTAGCGATCGCCATCCCTAGCCTAGCTTAGCCTTCCCCATTCACATAGGGCAGCAGAGAAATGATGCGGGCGCGCTTGATGGCGGTGGTGAGATCCCGCTGTTGTTTAGCGGTCAAGCCAGTAATACGGCGGGGCAAAATTTTGCCGCGCTCGGTGATGAACTTGCGGAGCAGATCCACATCTTTGTAATCGATGGGGTCTCCGGGCTTGATTGGAGATACTCGACGACGAAAATAGGCCATGGGTGCTTACTTGATTTCTTTGTGGACGGTGTGCTTGTTGCAGTGGGTGCAGAACTTCTTCAGCTCAATGCGGTTGGTCGTGTTACGACGGTTTTTTTGGGTGGTGTACCGAGATACACCGTTAGAGCGCTTGTCGGGGTTAGTCCGACATTCGGTGCACTCTAGGGTGATGACGAGGCGGACGCCTTTAGCCATGACTGTTCACCTGAAAATAGGGCGGGCAGATATTAAGACACAGTCTTCCATTATTTCACAGGCTGCTCAGATCTGCCAAATTTGATTTTGGTTGCTACCCCTCTACCTTTTGCTCTACCCCAAACCCCACCAGCACCAGGGTATCTAGCGCTGCCCCCTCAGCGGGCCGTAGGTAGTTGAGAATGCGGCGGATGCGCATGGTGGGGTTGATTAATTTAATGGAGTCGACGGAGACGACTTTGGTGTAGGGGGTGGTCATTAGCAGCTCGCGATCCCTGGGGCTATAGCGAAAGCTAGAGATGATCGGGCGGTCTTCTTCGTAGGCGCGATCGCGTAGGTAGGCACCAGTCAGCACACCGTTGTCGTCTTGCTGCTGGGGCACAAAGAGGGCGCGTAGCTCTTGGGTAACTTCGTCGCCTTTGTCGGAGACGGTGTGAAAGGCGAGCTGGAAACCGGGGAGGCTGTCAATATCATCGACATTACTGACTTCGCCGTAGTCGTTGTCGTTGAGCACTTTGCGGCGCAGGTCGGGAGTGATGGCGTCGACGCGAAAATCGGTATGCGATCGCTCTACATCTTGCTGGGGAATGTAGTGGTAAGTGCGCTCGATCGACCACTGACCGATGCAGCAATCAAAAAAATAGGTGATATCGGCTAAATCCATGGCGGTAGCCCTTGAGCATTGGCGGCGATTTCTACGGTAACAGGGTTTGCAAACCCACGACTGCCCAGAGAGCTGCCCCTATCCCCAGGCAGCCAGTCGATTGAGTATTAATGCTTACAGAATCTTCTGAAGGACTGCGTAAAATCAGCGGCAAGCTTCTCCCGTCACCCCACCGGGTAATTGTCGGGGGCGAGCCTGCCCACTATGATGAAGAAGCTGGCATTAAGAAATGCAACAATTCAGATTTATGAATTGACTTCTTTCGCTCTGTATCGTTTTTTTCTAAGCCCGTTCGCCTGGATGATTGACTATGCCTTTTTCTGCTGATACCGCCCGTATCCTCGCCGAGCCTCTGGTACAGGCTTTCTTTCAAGACACCGCCGGAGACTGGCGATCGGAGCGGCGCTACTACACCCTTGAAAGCGGCGAAACCCAGCAGGTGGTAAGCCAAATTGCGATTAATTTTTTGGCGGCGGGGGCGGCAGAGTTGCTTCATCTAGCCGATCTGCACCAGCTAGAGGACAATCGCCCCCTAATCTGCGGCACCACAGTCACCTGGGAGAGCGACTATGTGGGCACGGGCAAAAAGCCCGTTAAGGGCAGCACTATCTTTGGGGTGCGGGGTCAGACGCTGTATCGCGATCGCGGTTTTGCCACCACCAAGCCAGTCACCGCCCAGTACCACTTCAACGACAACCGCACTCTGGTACTCAAAACTCGATACAACGACTCTAGCTTTGAAGAAGAAATTCGTCTGATCGGTCAGCGCTACCGCACCCGCCAAACCGTGATCTCGCGCGCAGGGGCAGAAGTCATGATTGGCCAATACCTAGAGACCCGCTGCTAGAGGGCCAAGCGGCTTCTGAGTACATCTGCTCATTAGCCTAGGTTATCGAATCCACACACAATCAGCAGAGATTGTGTTATTGAAAATCTGTTGTTATTGTTACAATGGGAAACGGAGGAGATGAGAGCCCTCCACAGGAAGAATTGTCTAGGGTCGGCACTGGCTGTTAAGTGCCTAGTTTCTAGTGGTTTCTTCCAGATTGAGAGAACAACGTAGATATTTAGTATCACCTAATCGGCTTCCAATGGGGGGCCGATTTTTTTGTTTCTTTACGTTTATGTCAATCGTCTATGCCGTGCTAGCGGATTGACATGAGGCCTATCCCCCGCTAATCCACCGGTAGATAAATGCAGGAGGGATGGGCCGAGCCATGGGCTAGGGTCACGGTGATAATGCGATGGTCAATCTGAGGGCAATCTGGCCCGACCCCGGTGCCGCTATTGACGGCGTAGGCAGGAAAGCAGGCGGCCGCTATGCTCAGACGCAGGCGGTGTCCAGGAGGGATAACCCAGGCTGTGGGCTGGAGATCTAGGGAAATGTTTAGGGGAGTAGAGTCATGATTGGGAGGCTGATCTAAACGAATCTGCCCCTGGGTCAGATTGACTACACGGCCATTGCTATGCACCTCAGAGAGCACAACGCTGAGGTCAAAGCTGGGAGCATCGGCCCAGCAATAAAGACTTGCTCTCGGGGTGCCCACGAGTCTGAGGTCAGCGTCGAGCACAGCGGTGGTGTAGGTGAGCACATCGGTGCGGCAGTCGAGAGCAGAGCGGTCAAAGGGGCCGGGGGGCAGGCCACAATGGCCGCCCAGGGAGGGTACCGGTCGCCAGGGGTCATGGACAATTACATCGGTGACCATCCCATTGGTGACCATCCCATCGGTGAAAGGCTGATCGCTAGAGGGAGGGGTTGATGGCCCCTGGGGCAGTTTAGGGTTGAGGCTGCCGTCGTCTCCAACCATACCGGCGAGGCCGGTGCTGCGGAGGTAAAAAGGCTGTTGGATCGGGGACGGCCAGCGATCGCGCCCCTGCCACTGGTTGAGCCCCATGACAAAGAGTTGCACCGCTGGTTCAGAGCTACCGTCCATGGCCTGATCCTTTAAGAACCGGTCAAACCAGCGGATTTGGAGACGATCGATGGAGCGATCGGCCTCGGGGCCAAAATCTAGTTCGCCGATCCGTCGCCCCCAGGGCAGGTGCCCCCAGGGGCCAATCCACAGGCGCTGTGGGGCTTTGCTCTGGGCCACCATCTGTTGATATAGGCGCAGATTGCCCCGCAGGTAGGGGTCAAACCAGCCGCCAATGTGCAGCATGGGCAAATCTACGGCGGTCAGATCGGGCTGGAGGGTCTGCCAGTAGCGATCGGCCTGGGGATGGTCGAGCCACTGGTGAAAAAACGAGTCTGGGGCATAGGTCTGAAGCACCTGGGGCCGGGCTGGGGTGGCCTGGCTGAGGGGCAGGGTGTGGGCGGCCTGGCGCAGAGCCTGGTAGGCCTCGGCATCTCCCCGCAGTCGGGCGGTTTCGGCGGCGAGCTGGAGAGCCCAGCCTAGGCCAATTTGCAGGGGTAGGGCACCATTTTCGTAGGCCCAGTCGGCGTAGGGGTCGTAGCCCACCATGGCGGGGGCGATCGCCCTGAGGGCAGGCGGGGCCATCGCCGCTGCGTAGAGCTGGGTCATGCCCTGGTACGAAAAGCCATACATACCCACAGCGCCACTGCTCTGGGGTAACCCTGCCGCCCACTGCACCGTGGCGTAGCCGTCGTTGGCCTCATGGCGAAACAGGTCAAACTCACCCCCAGAGGTGCCCCGCCCCCGCACATCTTGAATCACCACAATATAGCCCTGGCTGGCGTACCAGGTGGGGTGGGCGTAGACCACAGTAGAGGCGATCGCGCGACCGTAGGGCTGGCGCATCAGCAACACTGGAAATGGCCCTGCTCCCAAGGGGTAGTAGAGATCAGCATCGAGGTTGATCGAGCTAGCCATTTCACCAGGCTTTGCAGATGGCACAGCTAGGCTAGCAGTCTGCCTGGGTGCTACCGCGTAGGGACCAGAGGAACGCAAGCTAGCCAAGTACTATATCCCCGCAGAACTGTCGGCATCTCGTCGGCCCAATACCGCTAGATCTTCGTCGTCTAGCTCTACTGGGGTGCCGCTGCGAATGAGTTCGGCAAAGTCTTCGTTGGGCACCATGATGCACAGGGTATAGAGTCGGCTAGGGCCAGTATTCTCGACGACATGTACGCCGTTGGGAGGCACTAAAATGCTGTCTCCGGCGCGGATAGCGACAGGTTTGCCGTCGCAGGTGGCGCAGCCTTCGCCCTTGAGCACAAAGAACATTTCCACCGCCAATTGGTGTCGGTTGGGGGGCGTTTTGCCGCCGACATCAAAAATTTCCACGCAGTAGGTCAACGACATGCCGGCAATGGTAGGGTCAAACACCAGGGCCAGCCGGTTGCTGTCGCCGGGGCTGATGCGAAAAGCCTGATAGTCTTTGGGCGACTTATAGACTGGGACGACGCAGCTGGTCGGCAGCGGGCAGGTGGCTGAATTCATAACCAAGGTGTCCATAGATAGGTCGACCTAGTGTCCATCTCTACGCAGTAGTAACAGGATGTCTGCCAGATTTGCCCTAGGAAGTACGGTGCTGGCAGAGCCAACTGC
Source organism: Pseudanabaena sp. PCC 9330 (assembly GCF_055795045.1). Taxonomy (NCBI): domain Bacteria; kingdom Bacillati; phylum Cyanobacteriota; class Cyanophyceae; order Pseudanabaenales; family Pseudanabaenaceae; genus Pseudanabaena; species Pseudanabaena sp. PCC 9330. The sequence continues at coordinate 189,424 of NZ_JAYFES010000107.1, forward strand.
CCTATGACAAAGCCAGTTGGCCATTTTTGGGGCCTGGGGCATCATTACTGACCTGGATATAACCCTAGAGTTGACCCGCATAGAGTTTACTTGAGTTATGACTAACAGACTGACACAGCGCTCACAGTAGCCCACCGCACCTTTCATAAAAAGTTGTCTGGGCAAAGGTAGCGATCGGCAGCTTGCTTTAGGGCTATTTGCTCTACATCTGGGCCGATAGAAACCCTTTGGAGGCAAGGCGGGCGGGTGCCAGCGGGTCGCCCCAATGCCAGATCGCGTAGGATCTTCATAAAGCCCCCTGGGGTGGTGGTTTAGGATTAGGCTAGGCAGTGGGTTGATAAGTCGTGCTGGGTCAGACCTGGCTCTGAGCCAGCTATCTCTGTGCCCTGTCTCTCCCTGTTATCCCCATAGGTGACGATGCGGTTACGCCCTGGGTCAAAAAGTGCAGCATGATCGACATTCTTATCATTGAGCATGATGCCGCCACGGAGCAGTTTCTGGTCAGCGCCCTTAAACAGCAGGGCTACAGCGTCACCACGGCCCGTAGTGGGGCTGAGGGGTTGGCCATGGCTGAGAAACTGCTGCCGGGGGTAGTGATCTGCGACTGGAACTTGCCCGGTGCCATTAACGGGCAGGAAATTTGTAGAACCCTCAAGCATCATCCGGTGCTGTCGATCACCTCGCTGCTGATGTTGACGGCTCGCTACAGCACCGCTGACCGGGTTAAAGGACTAGAGATGGGGGCCGATGACCTGCTGTCTAAGCCCGTTGATATCAACGAACTCAATGCTCGGGTGCGGGCGGGGCTGCGAATTTACCAGCTTACCCAAGATCTACGCCAGCAAAAGCACCGCATGGAGGCCGAAATGGCCGAAGCTGAGGGCTATGTGCGATCGCTCTTGCCCGACGACCAAGAGGGTCGGGTGCCAATTCAGTCGCGGTTTTTGCCTTCCCAGCAGCTGGGTGGCGACTGTTATGACTACTACTGGCTCGACCCAGACTACCTGGTCATATATCTGCTGGATGTGTCGGGGCACGGGCTGGGGTCAGCGCTGCTGTCGACCTCGGTGCTAAATGTGCTGCGATCGCAGTCTCTGCCCGACGTCAGCTTTTATCGCCCCGAAAAAGTGCTGCGAGCACTCAATGAAACCTTTCAAATGAGTGACCAAAACCAGAAGTATTTTACTATTTGGTACGGCGTACTCAACTGCGCTAACCGCCAGCTGCTCTACGCCAGCGCCGGGCACCCCCCGGCAGTACTGGTCTCGATTGATGATAACCAGCAGGTGACCACAACCCGACTGCGTACCCGAGGCATGCCGGTCGGGATGCTGCCCGATGCCAAGTATGAGTGGCAGCGGTGCTCTCTACCACCCAACAGTAGCCTTTACCTATTTAGTGACGGCCTCTACGAGGTGCTCCAAGACAATGAGCAATATATTGGCCTCGACGCTTTTGTAGATCTACTGGCGTTAGCCACGCGTAAGAAAAACGTAGATCACATTTTAGAGGCCGTCATCCAGCGCCAGGCGGGAGAAACTGCTAGCGATGACATGTCTTTGATGATGGTAAGTCTTGACTGAAGTTGCCAGCGGTCGCTGCCTATATAACTCTTGAAAAGACAGTTTTCTCAATAGTAAGCGGTGACCACCTAAACCGGATGCAGTCGCTGGATTAAAGCTAGCACCTTCTTTTGTGCCCCCCCTTTAGCCTCTCCTAGGTGACCTTTCTGTGGCTCTATTCATGCCATTTCTCCTCAAAGTCTTTACGGTCTTCGTATACTTCAAAAACTCGATCCATGCTGGTGAGTTCGAAGAGCATACGCACCTGATCGTTGATGGAGCAAATATAAAGATGGCGACTTAAGCTCCGCACCTTCTTGAGCAGCACAACCAGGGTACCCAGACCAGAGCTATCGATAAAGGTAATGTCTTTGAGGTCAACTAAAATAACGTCGGCTCCCTCCTGCAAGAGCTGCTCTACTCTCAACCGAAACTCCTCGGCCTGGGTGCTATCTAAAATGCCGGCAGGCTCAACGATCTGAATATTAGAACTCATAATAAAAACATAATCCTTTAATCAAAAATAAACTCAATAACAGCGGTCAACAACTTAAGATGCTTCCCGCAGGATTGCTCTAGAAGCCAACGCCTCGCCTCCAATCATGTCTATGACTAAATCATAGCTAATGTTGGCGAATAAATAGCCGTAGGACATCGATCGGAACCAATCTCAACGACTAGATTGACGTGATCGGCGTCGCGCTTGAGGGGCGGAATAAATAACTCTGGGTGTAGCGCTCGCCAGAAGTAGTCGACAAATTCATCAATGGTGGCGTCGTCCATACCGGTTTTGCCCTGGGCTTTCATCTGGTGCTCGGCGTCTTTGCGCCACTGTTTGCTGAGGCGATAGTCGGCTGGGCAGAGCACCATGAGGCGATCGAGGGCATCCCACAGGGGCAGGTAGGTGGCCAGTTGGGCATTCATATCGCGGGCAAACTGGCGATCGGCCTCGGTGGTGATGGGGGCCGGAGCCTGGTCAAATTGTGCAGGGTCGATGGGCCGAGCGCCTAAAAACCAGCCTTCAAACAGCAATATATCGACATTTTGCACCCAGACTGGGTCAATGCGATCGCCCTCTCCGCCGTGCAATGACTTGTCAAACTGGGGCAGCGCTACCGCCTCCCCCGCTGCCGCCGAGCGAATGTGAGTGATGGCCGCGAGGGCCAGGTCAATATCGTGGGTGCCCGGCGGGCCGCGCCAGCGCAGGCGAGAGTCGGTCTGCACGAGCTGCTGGCGATCGCCGTAGGTTTTGTAGATATCGTCGATAGAGAGGCCAACGGCTTTATGGCCCATCACCGCTAACAGGTGCTGCAAGATCAGGGTGAGGGTCGTCTTGCCAGTGCCCTGTACACCCAAGATGCCCTGGATCAGCGGTGCCTGGATCTGCTCACGGGCCTGTTTGAGGGTGACGGCCAGCGGCAGCCAGAGTTGCCAGTACAGAGGCAGGTAGCGATCGATGGGGGCAGCAGGGAGGGGCAGAGCGCGGTGGTGGGGAGCGATCGCCCTGAGCCATTCGAGCCGCTCTTGCAGTTTAGCCATGCCGTTATCGGGGGTGATGCCCCAGGCCGACGCCCGTTGGGGGTCGGCCAGCTCCCAGGTTAGAAGCTGCTGGAGCTGGGCAAGGTCTAGGTCATGGCCCGCTAGATGATCGGCCAGCAGAGATGCGATCGCAAGATTGGTCTCCGGGGTAGCGTTAGTCACGTCTGTTATAGCTGCTATTGGTTGCTGAGCTGGACCAAAATTTGGCCGGTCTGCATCGACTCGCTGCGATCGCCGCTGACCAGAGTAATCTCGCGTAGATGCTTGAGAACAGGCTGGGCGGCGGTACTCCACAGCCGCCACTGAGGGAGCTGGGCTACCGGCTGAATCTGGGGCCAGTCAATATGAATGTAACCGCTGCCGGGCTGTTCTGTGGCCAGGGGCCACCAGCTGGGAAGTCGGCGGGGCTGCGCCTCGGGATGTAGAACAGCTTCGAGCAGGGATGGAGAGGCAGTCAGCACTTCGTACTGGTCGACCTGGGCCTGGAGCCCCGCCACCTCGGCCACCACCGCAAGAGATTGGCCCCCGCGACCACCGGGGAGCGACAGACGAGTCCAGGCGATCGCGGGGGTACCTTGCAAATCGAGGGTGCCTTGACTCAGACCGTAGGCCTGGGTCAGAGCGGTGAGAGAGGCTAAGGCCTCAGTCAGACTCTCGCTCTGGGGCGCTACCACCAACCATTCGGCAGAGTCTGAACTAGCCGGGGCTTTGAGACCGACAGCATAGGTCTGGTCAATGCCAGTTTCTAGGCGGGCGGCAGCTCCGGTGCCTAAGGCTTCATCCAGCAGCCGAGTGAGAATATCTGTGCCCTCGCCTGAGGCAGAGACCAGAGTTAGCAGAGGCTTTAGATCGCGGCCCAGGGTGGCCAGGTCAGACCCCACCGCTGCTGCCGCCAGCGACTCGGGCAGGTAAGAGGCGATCGCCCCCCAATTTCCTGATTGGGGACTGCGGGCGTGGAGCCGGTGACCCTGGGCCGCTAGCAGTGCTGTATGGCCTACCAGCCCCTGGCGAGTGAGCTGCCACGACAGCAGCCCCCAGCCGACCTGATCGTCAAGGGTGCCAAAGGCGACGGGCTCGACCCTCGCCTCAGGATGTAACCACTGGTTGAGGGCGGGTAGGTTGAGCGCCAGCAGCCCTATTCTGGGCTGGGGCAGCGATCGCAGAGCGGTTTTGTAGCGGCGATCGGCCTGGAGATTTAGATCGGTGGATTGGGCAGCGGTCAGGGCCTGGCGCAGCACATCGGGGTGGTTGGCCGCCAGCAGATAGCGGTTGGCCACCAGCACGGTGGCGAGCTGAGGGCTGTCGGCGTTGGGCGATCGCTCCGTTCTCTGGCGGGCGTAGATTAGCCGACTGCCGGAAAAGTCTTCGAAGGTCAGGGCATCGCCTGCGATCGCCCGATTTTGCCAGTACAGCTCTAGGGTGGCCTGGGCTAGGGCGCTGTCGTCGCAGGCCAAAGCTACCAGATAGCCAGGGGTCTCGCCGTTGGTGGGGTCTTGGTCAAGATCGGGGCTGACCAGCGCCGCCGTCACCTCTTCCCCCAGCCAGGGTTGAATGTCACGGCTGTAGCTCAGGCCGGTATTGGCCAGCAGCAGTTGCTCAATGCGCTCCTGGTCTTGCTGCACTGCTGGGCGGAGGCGAGGGGCGGCCAGATATTCCCAGAGGGTGGCGAGGCGATCGGGGCGCACCAGTACGGAGGCCACTACGGTTGACTGCTTGGGTACAAACTGGAGGGCCATAGGCTGGCCTTGCCCGCCTCGTTCTAGCAGATAGAGGGGAGTATTGAGGGTCAAGCGCCCCAGCAGAACCAGCCCCACGACCAGCACTAGCCCGGCGGCAATGGACAGGGGACGAATAAATGAGCGAAACTTCATCGATCTCACCTGTGAACCCACAACACCCGCAGCACGCTCCGCTGCGTCAGCTCAGCCGCCAGTACAAGCCAAGATGTGACCTGGGGCAGTCCTTCAGTTGCAATAGATTTGCAATGGGGCAAGGGCAGAGCTTTTTTAGTGTATGGCCCTAGGGGGTCGCAATGACCCGAATGGCAATGGACTGTTGAGAAATTCAGCAATTTTTTATGGCGCTGGCCAGCTAGCTGATGACACAGGCGATCAGTTTATCGTCAAACCTGGAACGGCCAGCTGGCTCGCCATTCCCCAAAGCTGCTATTGAAGCGTCATCTCCTTTGCGGCGATGGGCGGTGGAGATTGGGGTCATCGATGCCGTTGTGCCGCTGCCGCTTGAAAGACTTGGCTGTACTGGCGATAGCCGCCGGGGAAGACCACGTTGAGAACTAAGGGATCTTCGGTATCGCGCGGGTCGCCGGGGCCAGCAGTGACTACCGGGGTGCCGTTGCCAGCCTCTAGTTTTAGCGCCCTGCGATTTTTGAGCTGACCCCTGCTGCTGTCGACGTAGGTGACCACGTTACCGGTGCCGTAGTGCTGCCCGATCGCTTGAATCAGGTGGAGAAAATTGCGATCGCTGCCCCCGCGCTGGGCCACCATCTGACCATCTTCGATGACCACGGCGCTGGTTACCGTATCGCCCACCCCAACCAGAGTGGGCATCAGCGCCGGGTCAAAACTTTGAATCACCAGATCTAGCAGTTCGCCGTGGCTGTGGGGTGCCTGGCGCACGCTAAAGGCTTCTCCCAAAGGGAATTCTCCTGTTTTGGCGGCATAGTAACGGTTGAGCAGGGCCAACACCCCCGCCTCTTTGATCGCCCCCCGCAGCATGAACTGAAAGTCGGTGGTGCCCGACTCATCGCCTTGGCCAAACCAGAGAATCTCTTTGCCGTCTGGCCCCCGCCCGCGGTTGGGAGCGTAGTGCACAAAAAATGAATCCGCCAAACCCTGGCGGGCGGCCTCGCGCAGCAGGTCTGCCATCAGGGTCTCCATGTCGTACTGGAGATCGACATACACCGCCCGCCAGTCGCTGAGCAGGTGAAAAAAGGTGTTCAAATTTGCCGTCGGAGAGGCAACATTGTCGAGCACCGTGGCCCCAATGGCCCGCTCCAGGGCTAGATCCGCAAAATCTTGCCGCCGCCCAAAGAACTGTCGCAGGCGATCGCCGATCTGCTCGGGCACCGCCGCCAAAAACGCCAGCTCCGCCGCACTCACCCCCGGATGGCTAACCTCGCCGGCGCGGGTCTGCCACTGCACGCCCCCCGCCGCCAGCCCTGGCAGGTAGCAGCATTCTAACTCGGCCACTTTGGCACTGCCCAGGGCGCGATCGACAATGCCATTGACCCCCCGCTTGCCCTTGTGCTCGCCGTTGGTAAGCACGTAAAAGTGACCGTCGAAGCGCTGAGTGGCCCTGACATAGTTCAGATCTATCACCCGATCGAGGGGATCTTTGACCAGCTCCATACAGACCCCGTCTAGGTCTTGGATGATCAGCAGATTGTCGGTGGTGGCCAAAAGGTCGGCCCAGGCAGCGTGATCGAGGGAATAGGCCTGGTGGTGAAGCCCAGGAGAAGCTACAGAAGCCATAACAATGGTCTAAACAAACAGCTTAAACCTAGCAGACCGTTCGCCAGGGCAAACCTATCTTGGGGAAGGCGACTACAGCCAGCCCCGGAGCCAGTAAATGAAAGTGCCAATGTATTCTTTCAGCGCTCGGGTGAGGTAGTGAAGGTTTTCGGTTTGGGGGACTAGGCTGAGCAGCTTGCCCTGCCAGGTGACAAACTCTGGGTCGACGGGGTCATCGACCACGTGAAAGTCGGTGGGGGCCGGGGTGGCCACAAAGCCCTGCCGCTGGAAGATCGCTAGGGATCGGGGCATGTGCAGGGCCGAGGTGACCAGCAAAATTTGATCGATACCGCGATCGCTCAGCAGCGCCTTGATATAGGTGGCATTCTCAAAGGTGTTGAGCGAGTCGGGTTCGATTGCAATGGCGCTGGCTGGCACCCCCAGGGCCATGGCCAACTCGGCCATGTCTTCGGCTTCAGATTTGCGCTGGCCTTGGCCCCAGGTAATGCGTCCACCGCTAAACACCAGCAGCGGCGCTTTGCCCGCCAGATACAGCCTGGCCCCGTGCAGCACGCGATCGCCCTCCTCCGCCACCTCCACCCACGATCGCGGCGGTATCTGGGGGTGAATGGCCCCACCCAGCACCACGATGGCGTCGGCAGAGGGCAAATTCACCGTGTCAGGGTAGCGCCACTCCAGCGATCGCAGCACCCCCGTGGCCACCCAGTTGTTGCTGCTCAGCAACAGCAGCGCCAGGGCACCTGCGATCGCCCCCCGCGCCCACCGGGGCCGACGCTTTAGCCACACCAGCGCTAGCCCTAGCAGCACACAGGCCAGCCCCAGGGGATAGATCAGCAGCGGCAGCAGCTTCGACAAAAACAAAAACATAGTTCTAGATTTCCTGTCCCTGGGCTAGGGTTTCGCGCTGCCGCGTTTCTCTAAGATCTGACGCATCTCCGCCAGCAACGTCTCCTGTTCGGTTTGCAGAGTTGCTAGCCGACCCAAAATTTCATCCAGGCGATCGCCACTCTCCTCAAAGGCCGCAGGCTTTGCCCACCACTGCACCAGCAACCCCGACACCGCCCCAAACAGCCAGCCACTGAGCCGAAAGGGCAACCCTACCAGAGCCAGCCAAAAGCCCTCGGTCAACCGGGCGATCGCGCTCCACAGCCCCGCAAACAATAACAGCCCCACCAACCCCAGCCCCAGCGTCCACAGGGGGTGCCCCACCAGCCAGCCAAACCACGGGTGCTGGGCCAGCCAGCCCTGCATTGGCCCCGCCAGCAGCGACTCCCAGGGATTCCCAAAGCCATCGCCAAAAAGTCCCACCATCACCCCGATTCGCCCAACACCTCGTACGGGCACACAGCCGTACGCCCCCACACCCCCTAGGGAGCCACCTGCTCCAGCGTTTCCCCCGGCGGCTCCGGCTCCTGGGGAGCACGGCTGGCCAACCACCACCAGCCCAGCAGGCCCACCAGCAGCGCCGACCCTGACACCGCCAAAATCCAGCGGGGCACACCATGGGGCGATTTGGGGTCGACGGCCACTGCGGCCACCTCGTCTTCGTCCTGGCTTTCGCCATAGAGCTTGGCCCCAGTGGGGGATGCCGTTTCTTGCTGGGCTCCGGCAGTGACCGGCGTTTCGAGATCGGCCTGCACCTGGGTTGGGGTCAAAAGCTTGTGCTGCATCAGCACCACAGCAGTATTGTCGTGGCCATTTTTTTGGTTGGCCAGCTCAATCCACGACGCTACCGCCGAGTCGAGGGTGACAATGTCTTTAATAATCAAGCCAATATAGTTGGCCCAGGCATCTTCGATGCGGTAGTTGTCGCTGAGACCATCGGAGCACAGCAGCAAAATGCCCGTCTCATCAAACATAAACCGCTGAATGTGGGGCGTCAGGTGGTCGCCGCTGCGGGTGCCAATGGCCTGGGTCAGGGCACTGGCGTCGCTGCGCTCTAGGGCTACGGGCCAGGTCTGACGACCGGCGATCACCTCGCGCCCGGCAATGTCGTCATCTACGGTGAGCTGGTGGCAATAGTCGGGGGTAATCCAGTAGGCGCGGCTGTCGCCCACGTGGGCCAGGTAAACTTCGTTCACCCGTTCCCAGCCGTCGTCGGTCTGCACCCGCTGGGGAATCACCACCGCCATCACCAGGGTGGTGCCCATGCGCTGGCGACCCACCCAGCCGTGGTTGTCATTTTGAAAACTGATCAGCTCATTGACGATGCGAATCACCGCCTCGATCTGCTGAATGATCACCTGGGAGGGCACCACCCGCATTTCTGTTTGGGTCTCGGCCAGCAGCGCCTGGAGCTGGATTTGCAATGACTGCACTGCCAGCTGGCTGGCGATTTCGCCCCCCTCGTGGCCGCCAACGCCATCGCAAACTATCGCCACCTGCAACGATTGAGATCCTTCGGGCTGGGTGCCTTGGGGCCAGCAGACATCTTCGTTGCGGGGCTGGGTAGGCCCCTGGGCGGTGGCCCCCGAGAGGGCGATGCGGGTGGTGACGGTGGCCGCCTGGCGGAGCAAAATCTGGTTGAGCTCGAGGTCGAGGGTGGCCAGGTCGAGGGTGCCAGCGTCGATCTGATTGACGAGCGATCGCAGCGGTTCAGACACCGCTATATGAAGGGGAGACAGGAGCGATCGCCACAGCTCCACCAGATCCGCCAGCTCTGGCGGTTCAGCATCGGCCTCTAGCTCCAGCAGCCGCAGCCGCCAGCCATCGACTCGCAGGTTACCGGCGATCAGCAAATTCCCAGCCAGGCCTAGCTCACCCAGGGTGCCCCATAGCGTCCAGAGCTGCCAGAGCCAGTTAGCCTGGCGCAGAGGCGACGCGCTAAACAACCCCGCTTCTAGCGCTGGCAGCAGTTCTCCCGCCTGGGGGTGAATCGGAGCATTGTCGAGCAGCAAAACTGGGGCGGCCCCGGTGCGATCGAGCACAGCGTAAAGCCCCGGCAGGTGGAGCCGGTAGGGGTGCGCCCTAAAGTAGGGCTGGGCTTCTGGAGGAAACGTATCTGGGTCGCTGGGGCGATCGTCGGGCTGAGTATCGAGCCAGACATGCGGCCCCACCACTTGGTAGCGCTGTCCCACCAGTTCACCGACCGGCAGGGTCTCCAGGTCTGTGCCTACGGCCCAGAGGTAAGGCTTGTAGCGAGAGGGTCGGCGCTCAACACGGTTCATAGGGGTTATCGGCACAGTGCAACGCCTGGGCATCTATTAAAACAACGTAATCAAGCCACCAAAAGCCCCAGGCCTAACGATAGATTTATCCTAGAGGATAGCGAGACTTTCAGAAGGGTAACCTGGGTTCGGTTTCATGGATCAGCGTTCTGCGTAGATTCCTTATCCTGACAGAAGCAAATCCTGGTCAATCTCACTCTCCCTCAACGGCTCAAAGTTCCTATCGAGCTTGCTATGAACTACCCTCTGTTTTGGGCCATTCTCGGAGCCATTTTCTGCCTCATGGAGCTGTTTTTGCCCACGGGGTTTGTAGAGTCTACCCTGGGTCTCAGCGCCTTTGCGGTGGCCGTCATTGCCCTGGTGGTGCCCTCCTTTACCCTCCAGATTGTGGCCTGGGTAGTGCTGGCTCTCGTGTTTATCTTCTTGCTGCGGCGGTTTGTGCCCAAGCGCACCCCCTACAGCCTGCAAGAGTCGACCGAGGCCCGTACTCTCACCGCTATCCCTCCAGGGCAGACCGGGCGGGTGATCTACGAAGGCAACTCCTGGCAAGCCCGCTGCGACGACGACACCATTACCATCGGTGCCGACCAGCCTGTGGTCGTCGTCCAGCGCAAGGGCAATACCCTCTACGTCATGCCTGAGAGCGCCCTGCACGCCTAAAAGGTTGTCTCACTGGGCTGCAACCGTTTCGCACAATACTCAAGGACTTAAATTTTTATGGGCGGCATATTTGGTTTTCTAGTGGTGCTGATCTTTGGCGGCTCGATCGCCGCCAGCACGGTCAAGATCATCAACCAGAGCGACGAAGCCCTGGTCGAAACCCTGGGCAAATACAACGGCAAAAAGCTCACCCCCGGCCTCAATTTTTTGGTGCCCTTCCTCGACAAAGTGGTGTTTAAGCAGACCATTCGGGAGCGGGTGCTCGACATTCCCCCCCAGCAGTGCATTACTCGCGACAACGTCTCAATTACGGTAGATGCCGTGGTCTACTGGCGCATTGTGGATATGGAAAAGGCCTACTACAAGGTCGAAAACCTGCAATCGGCTATGGTCAACCTGGTGCTGACCCAGATTCGATCTGAGATGGGCCAGCTAGAGCTTGACCAGACCTTCACCGCCCGCTCTGAGATCAACGAACTGCTGCTGCGCGAGCTAGATATCTCCACCGACCCCTGGGGGGTGAAGGTGACCCGCGTAGAGCTGCGCGACATTGTGCCCTCCAAGGCCGTACAAGATTCCATGGAATTACAGATGGCCGCCGAGCGCAAAAAGCGGGCCGCCGTCCTCACCTCCGAAGGTGAGCGCGAATCGGCAGTGAACAGCGCCAAGGGTCGGGCGGAGTCGTCTGTTTTAGACGCCGAAGCTCGTCAAAAAGCCGCGCTTTTAGATGCCGAAGCCCAGCAAAAGACCATTGTGCTGCGTGCCCAGGCTCTACGCCAAGAACAGCTGCTCCAAGCTCAGGGCACCGCTGAGGCCATGCAGGTAATCGCCAAAACCCTGGCCGCTGACCCTGGCACCCGCGAGGCGCTACAGTTTATCCTCGCCCAGCACTATCTGGAAATGGGGCTGAAAATTGGCAGCAGCGACAGCAGCAAGGTGATGTTTATGGATCCAAAGAGCATTCCAGCAACTCTGGAAGGCATGCGGGCGATCGTCGGCGATGGTCAAGCTTAGATAGTTCGCAGCGCCCTCAGCGTCCTATAGTTGCAACGATTTAACGCTCGTCAGGATGCGTCCCATTGGGCGTGACGCATCCTGGCGAGCCCTGAGGGTAGGCCAGCCTACTCTTCATGCACCTTTTCTCTATGCGGCTCTCCTCTATGACCCTCTGGGCTGGCCTGCTCTGGTACAGGGTCATAGCCGCCGGGGTGAAACGGGTGGCAACGAGTGATGCGTCGCGCCGCTAGCCAGCTGCCTTTTGCCGGGCCAAACCGCTCGATCGCCGTCAGGGCGTACTGCGAACAGGTCGGGTTAAACCGGCAGGTCGGCGGCAACAGCGGCGAAATGAGTTGCCGATAGCCGTGGATGAGGAACAGCAGGACTTGCTTCATTATCCAATTCTAGCGGCTGTCTCCTGCTGGGAGCTGACTCTTCTGGTCAAGTCCTACAACCGGATGATAGCAAGGGTTCTAAGTCTGATTTTGCTGTCCAGAAGCCGGGGACGATGGGTATTAATAGTCCAACGTCAGCATGCTGTAGTCTTGGGGCACCTCGCGGGTGGCGCGCTCAGGCAGGTATACATTGGCACTCGGGGCAAAGCTGATGCCCTGGGACGGCTTGGCAGCGGCAGATGGGGTCGTCTGGCGCAGGGTGGTGGCGTTGGCGTCAAGCAGATCGGTTGCTTGCTTGATTTCGGCTAGGCGATCGCAGAGCTGTTGTCGCCGACTATCGATGTACTCTAGCTCCTGCTCGAGGCGCGTCTTCTCGACCGTGAGCTTATACATATCGAGATACTGCGCCGCTTCGGTGGCCGGGCGCGGCATCGTGCTCACCTTGGGAAAAATTCTGCGGGGGGCGCGTTTGCTGTTCATCGACAAAGCTCCGGGGGCTGATCTAGCATTCAGCCTTTAGCTTGCCCGCCGGCAATCGGAAATTCCCAAGACTGTACATTTTTTAGCAATTAACCTGGGTGCAGTCATCGAGGGGTAAGCCAGGGCCGAGAGGCCCCCTATAGCCATCGACATTATGGTTACGCCACCACATTTAGAGCGATGGCCATAGGCCAATTTGCCACCTGAGCCTTGGCGATTGTCGATTACCGCTATCTTCAGCGAACTAGCCAAAGCAGCATTTAAGCTTGGTTTGACCCAGCTTTTTTGCGCCACAGCGCTAGGCCTAGGCCCGCCAACCCTGGAGCCAGGGCTGGAGTCGGCACGGGCACCACCTCGACAAACAGGTCGTCAAAGGCCAAGGCCGTATCTTGCCGCACTCCCAAGTCCCGAAAGATCAGGCTCAAAAAAGCGTCCTGGCCACCCAGTCCCGCCACATTTACCACATCCTCAAAAAAGAGCCAGTCGCTGGCTTGGGCTCCATTGCTAGCTAGAGAAGAGCTGAGTCCGTTGACCTCGGCACCCAAGATAACCGAAGGCCCCGCCATGATGTGGAACCAAATCAACCCTTGGTCGCGGTTGTCTTGAAAGGTATTGAAGGAGAAAAACCGCAGGTTGCCGCCAAACCTGAGTTGATCGACCGCGTTGGGAATCGTGAACTGCTGAAACAAGAAAATCGGGGTGCTGGCCCCATCCCCAGGGAAAATCCTCGCTCCGTAGTTGCCCGTGAGGATGGTCTCTGGAATGAAACCGGGTATGGCAGTTACAGCACTATTGCGATCGCCGCTCCAGCCGGTGAAATCTCCCGTTTCAAAACCGGGGTTTTTTAGCAAGTTGGCGGCCTCGGCCCCGGTTGACCAGGCTGCGATCGCCGTAAACGCCAGCGCTGGTGCCAGCGCAAAAAACATCTTCATTCTCAAAACCTGCCATGGGTGGTGGGCACACAATCAGCCTGGAGCGGTAGACACCCATGGCGCTAGGTCAGCTCTAGATCGAGATCTAGACACACAGACCTGCGCCCTTCTTTAGATACTACGCATACTAGCAAATTCACGGAGAGACGATGTTTAATTTCTGTCGGCGCTTTACTAAACGTTGACGGGGCCAGCACACAAACGTTGATGCCAATACGCCCTTGAGGTGGGCGGCTAGCGATCGCTGAGGTCTACGCTGTTGTAGAGGCTCATGGCCTTTTCGACGTCGTCAGTCATAGCTTTTTCGATGGTGCGTAGGGCCGTATCCACCACCGCATCCATGGTACTGCGCTCAACCTTGGAGAAATTGCCCAGCACGTGGGAGACTACCGCTTGATCGCCCTGCCGCTGACTGGCCCCAATGCCAATGCGTAGGCGACAAAAGTCTTGGGTACCGAGGTGGGCAATGGCAGACTTCATACCGTTGTGTCCCCCGGCTGACCCAGACAGTCGCAGCCGCAGCCGCCCCACCGGCAAATCCATATCGTCGTAGACAACTAAGACCTGCCTGGGCTCTAGTTTGAGCCAGTCTACTACCGCCCGCATCGACTGTCCTGAGCGATTCATAAAGGTGAGGGGTTTGAGCAGGTAGACCTTTTGTCGCCGGGGGCCAAACCCAGCCCCATACTCACCATTAAACCGCCGCTCGTCTTTAAGGGAGATGGCCCAGGCCTTAGAGAGGCGATCGACCACCTCAAAGCCAATGTTGTGGCGGGTGCCCACGTACTTATCTCCCGGATTGCCCAGCCCTACAATTAGGCAGGGCACCGGGGTAGAGAGTTCTTCAGCCATAGCTCCGTCTGGCCTAGGCGGCAGAGTCAGGCACGCCAGGGACAGCCTCTGCCGGGGTACTGTCGTTGGCCTCGCTAGAAGGGACTGCAGCATCTGTGCCAGAGGTCGCTGCACTGTCAGCCCCAACCTCTGTAGTGGCTTCGGGAGGGGTCAGCACCTTCTGAGTATCGGGTTCGAGGGTAGCCTTCATGGGAGCAGTTACCGCCTTTTCAATCTGCTGGGCTTCTTTCTTAAACTCCTCTTCAAACTCGCGAGAGGCGTCTTGAAAACCCTTGATTGCCTTGCCCATGCTGCGGCCTATCTCTGGTAGCTTCTTAGGGCCAAAAACCAGCAGAGCCAACACTAGGATTAACGCCATCTCTGGCAAACCCACACCAAATACGTTCATCGATCAACCCTCGCCAACACTAACTGCTGCGTGAACTACTGCTGTGCATCAAAAAGCAAAAAGGCTGGGTAGTCAAGGGTCTACGCCAGCCTCAGACGGGCAAATTTTGGATTCTTAGATCCAAATTGTGATGGCAAGCTATTAGAGTCAAACCCACAAGGGCCGATCTACAAAACCCCTAGAGACCCACACTGCGCCAGTCAACATCAAAGCTGTCTAGCACGATGGAAGAATTGTACAGCTGCAAAATAATCAGCAAGAACACGAAGAACAGACCGATGAAAACCGCCATGAGCGGCGTAGTGCCCCAGCCTGGAGCTACTTTGCCATACTCAGAGTTTAGGGGCTTCAACACGTCACCTAACCTAGTCCGTTGTGCCATGGATCCTTCCACAATCAACACTTTATAGTTCGTAATATTATAGGATGGAGAGGTTTCCCATTCTCATAAATCCTATGGAACCTGCAACAGTTCTTATCATCTCAGTTGCGACTGTTTTGGTCGCAGTGACCGGTTACTCAGTATATATGTCTTTTGGCCCCCCGTCTAAGCAGCTAGCCGACCCCTTTGACGACCACGAAGACTAATGGTCTGCCCAGGCTAGAAGCTGGAGTGAGGGTTTTGTAAAACTCGGTTCCTGCTGCCACCCTTGGTCAGCTCACCCTCAAAGGCGGTGGTTGTCTGGGCAGCCCCGCTTTTAACCAATTTTCCACAGCAAAAGAAAAGATCCCAGGGTTCTTAAAGAACCCTGGGATCTGGAGGTTTCGAAGGGGATCTAACCCACCAGTTCCTTCACTTTGGCCATAATGCCATCGGGGTCAATGCCCTGGTGAATAAACTGCTCCCACAGGCCGCCGCTGCCCTCGTGGTGGGTACCAATGTGGGCAAACTTGGGCGTGTAGCCCCGCTCTAGCAGCCAGGAGCCAAAGCGGCTGCCCAAACCGGTCTTGCGGTTAAAGGCCTCGGTCACCAGCACAAAGGGAGCTTTGCCCACCTTGGCCATGGTCTCCTCATCCACCACATTCAAGGTGGCCTTGTTGATCAGGCCCACGTCGATGCCCTGCTGCTTCAGCCGCTCCACGGCATCGAGGGCGCGGTAGAGCGAGTCGCCAAAGGTGACGATGTAACCGGCCGTGCCCTCACGGATCACCTCATCTTTACCGGGGGTAAAGGTGTAGTCGCCGCCAAAGAACTCGTTGCCGTCGGCGTCGAGAATCATCGGCACCTTCGAACGGGTCGAGAAGATGAAGCGCAGACCGGGGTCGTGGAACACCTTCTTGACGCAGGCCTTCATCTGGTTGGGGTCGGCGGGGAAGTAGAGCTTGGTGTCGTAGCCGTCATCGAGGCCGTTGTCGGCAAAGAAGTTGTTGAGGCCGAAGTGGCAGGTGTTGTCGGCCATGTCGTCGATGCCCGAGTGGGAGAAGTGGCACAGCAGGTTGGAGTAGTTCAACCGGGCCATGGTGATCTCAGAAATGCACATCTCTAGGAACGCGGCGAAGGTAGCGAATACGCCCTGCTTGCCCTCGGCCATGCCAAAGCCCGCCGCCGCCGACAGGTTGCCCCGCTCCATAATGCCGCCGCTGATGAAGATCTCGGGGTAGGCCTTGCGAATCTGGGCCAGGCCGCAGGAGCCTTCTAGGTCGCTATCGACCACCAGCACGCTCTCTTTGCGAGCCATTTCATCCATCTCGCCCAGCACTTCGACCATGGCGTCGCCAAACACGTTGCGGTTAGCGCCCACGTTCTTAGACGAGCCCATGAACTCGTAGGTGTTCTTGGGGGTCTCGATGCCTTCGAGAATTTCTACAGCAGCGGTGTGGCCCTTGGCGGTCAGGTAGGCGATCGCCGCCTTCACCGAGATCACATCGTGGCCGTGGGTGCTGCCCTCAATACCCTCGATGCCCACCGCCATCTTGCGCTTGTTGATCACCGCCACCGGGCCGGGGGTGTTGATCGCCTTGCAGATGTTGGCGTAGAGGCCGTCGAGGTCTTCGCCGTCGCCCTCTAGCACCGTCAGGCCGTGGCCCTCTAGGGTTTTCTTGACGCTGTAACCGCCCATGTACTGGGAGGGGTGACCGGCGATCGTCACGTCGTTGTCATCCACCAAAATCTTGACGTTGACGTGGTTCGCCACCGCAAAGCGGGCCGCCTCAGCGTCGTCGCCCTCCTGCTGGGCACCGTCAGAGCCGAGGCAGAAGGCGACTTTGCCGGGGTTGGCCAGGGCCACACCGTTGACGTAGGGCCACATGTGGCCCAACCGCCCGGAGCTAAACTTGACGCCGGGGGTCAGCCCCAGCTCGGGGTGGCCGGGCAGCTTTTCGTTGGCGGCGCGGTACTGCATCAGCTGCTCGGCGGGCATGTCGCCGTTGAGCACCGACATCAGGTATTGGGTAGCCACCCGGTGCCCTGCCTCGTCAAAGAAAATCGGCACGTACTTGTCGCCCGCGCCGCGAAACAGGGCGTCGAGAATCATCACCTCAGGCACGGTGTCGTAGGGGCCGCCGGTGTGACCGCCCACGCCCCGCGCCGCGCCCGTGGCGGTAAAGAACACGATCGCATCCCGACACAGCTGAATGTTGGCCGCCAGAGCGCTGCGCTGCTCGTCGGTGAGGGTGGGGTTAGACGCATCGAGAGAAATTCGCTGATATGCGCCCAGATCAATGGGAAAGCTGGTCATAGAGTTTCGTCCTATAGGCTGGTGAGAGAAAAGCGTGGAACTAGGTGAAGTTTTTCATATAGAGCAAGTCCACTGCTCAAGTTTGGATAGCAAAAATCCACTACCTCCATCATTCAATACTCTGGTAAGGCTGTGAAGGTATTAAGGAGCCGACTATCTCTGACCAGTAAATCCCGTGACGCTCGCAGTCATATTGCCTTTACTTCAGCGGCCACCAGGAAACTTTGTCGCGGGTGGCACCGTAGACTTCTTTGAGCCCCTCGGGGTCGATCACCTTCACCAGGTCATTGGCGGAGTCGGTTAGTCTGTCAGTCTTGATATAGCTGGCCTTGGCTAGCCCCTTGAGCACTTGCTCCACGGTGCGGTGGTTGAGCTGGCAGGCCCGGGCGATCAGGTCGATGGGCAGGTCAAACACGTATTCAATTTTGGTGCCTTGGGGCTGGGCACCCAGGCTACGCTCTTGAAAGATCAGCCCCCGCAGCACCGCCGCTACCGCCTGGGGGGGGTAGGTACTGCAATTGAGCAGGTGGTACTGAAACTTTTCGCGCAGCTCAAACAGCAGGGTGTAGCGATCGCGAAACGTTTCATTTTGATCGTAGAGATCTTGCACCACCTGCACCGGTATCTTGATCACGTTGGTGGTCTTGTAAGCTTCGACCAAACTGGGAAAGGCCCGCGTCGCTGCACCCACGCCCACAGGCAAACTGCGCATGCCAAAGCAGCCGCCGGGGTAGGTCATGGCAATTACCCGGTCGAGGGGGGTGCTGTGCATAATGACCGGGCCGCCATCGACAACAACATATAGATGTTCTTGCCAGGTGTGGGGCCGAAAAGCGGTGTACACCGGGCGATTGGAGTAGAGTTTCTCGTGCACCAGCAAATCGGGATCGAGGTCGCACAGCAGCGGGTCTTGCCCTAGCCCACGGAACAAAAAGCTTTGGGTCGTCAACGTCTCAATTGTTTTGGAAGTCAAACTGGGGCTTTTTGCCTTTGCCATGGGGTGTTGTCGATGCCGGACGGTTCTATTCTCCCTCGAAACTGCGGTGCTTGCCCAAAATGGCGTGAACTTAGGAGATTTTTGGGAGAGAAGATAGCCCCATTTAGGGTCGCAGAGCCTGCGGCGTCGGGAGGCCACAAAAATCTCCGGTATTCTTGCTGCCAGTATTGGACTTAGCGGGTTGGTTGGTGGTGATGTGGCTAGAGAAGATCACTCCCTCTCAGGCATAATTGCATCAGTCAAAGATCAGCCTAATCGAAGTTCAGTCGAAATATATCTGAAATGCAAGACGAACGGTTTTCGAGTCAAGATCGGTCTGACGTTGGTCTGGTGGTGTCTCCTCCCCGCAATCGGTTTAGCGGTCTTGGGCTAGGGCTGATCGGGCTGGCTATTACCAGTCTTGGTATCGGTGTGGCGATGGCCCTCTCCGCCAGTCAACTGGGCTGGCCAGGGTGGCTGGCGATCGCCGTTACCCTGGCCGCGTTTTTGTGCAACGCCCTCACCAGTTTGGCCGCAGAGGCCATCTTCCTGGGGGCGCTGGCGGTGCTAATGCTGAGTGGTGTGCTAGATACCTCAACGGCGCTAGCAGGCTTTAGCAACCCTGGCATGGTTACCGTGGCGGTGCTCTATGTGGTGGTGGCGGGGCTGCAACAGACGGGCGGGCTAGATGTGGTGTCGCGCACGGTGTTGGGTATGCCCAAGGGGCAAACTCAGGCCTTGATTCGGCTGATTGTACCGGTGGTGAGCCTGAGCGCCTTTTTAAACAACACGCCGATTGTGGCAATGTTTATTCCGGCGGTGGGCGACTGGTGCCGCAAGCTGCGGATCAGCCCTTCGAAGCTGATGATACCCCTCAGCTATGCGGCGATTATGGGGGGCATGTGCACTCTAATTGGCACCAGTACTAACCTGGTGGTGAATGGCCTGCTGATCGCCGAGACTGATCTGCCGGGGCTGCGAATGTTTGACCTGTTGCCGGTGGGGGTGCCCTGTGCCGTGGCCGGTAGCCTGATGCTGATTTTGGCCCAGCGGTGGCTGCTGCCCACCCGCAAACCCGCCATCACCGAAACCGACGACCCCCGCGAGTACACGGTCGAAATGGTGGTAGAAGACCACAGCCCCCTGGCGGGGAAAACCGTGGAGCAGGCCGGGCTGCGGCATCTGCCGGGGCTATACCTAACCGAAATTCAGCGGGGTGAGCAGTTGTTGACAGTGGTGACGCCCCAGGAGGTGCTGCGCGATCGCGACCAGCTGGTGTTTGTGGGCATGGTTGATTCAATCGTAGATCTCAACCAAATTCGCGGGTTGCAACCGGCTACCGACCAGGTATTTAAGCTCGACTCGCCTCGCTCCGAGCGATCGCTGCTCGAAGCCGTAGTGTCTAACACCTGCCCTCTGGTAGGGGTGACCATTCGCCAGGGCCAGTTTCGCAGCCGCTACGGCGCGGTGGTGCTGGCCGTAGGTCGCAACGGCGAGCGTCTACCCGGCAAAATTGGCGATATTCGCCTGCGTCCTGGCGACACCCTGCTGCTAGAGGCCAACCCGTCCTTCCTCGAAGAGCGCCGCGCCTCCCGCGATTTTTACCTGGTTAGCCCCATTCCTAACTCTGACCCGCTGCGCCACGACAAGGCTGCGATCGCCTTTGGCATTTTGGGGCTGATGGTGGCCCTGGCCACCTTCGGCTGGATGGACATGCTCCATGCTGCTTCCCTGGCGGCAGTGCTGATGGTCGTCACCGGGTGCTGCTCGTTTCAGCAAGGGTTTCGGGCGATCGACTGGTCGGTGCTGCTGGTGGTAGCGGCGGCTCTGGCGTTGGGCAAAGCCCTAGAGGTCACCGGTGCCGCCGAAGCTTTCTCGCTGTCGGTGTTGGGGTTAGCGGGCAACAACCCCTGGACAGCCCTAGCCGTCATCTATGCCATCACCACCCTGCTGACGGAGGTGATCACCAACAATGCGGCGGCGGCGGTGGTGTTTCCCATTGCCCTGTCGCTATCCCAGAGCCTGGGGGTGAGCTTTATCCCCTTTGCGGTGGCGATCATGATTGGGGCTTCGGCCAGCTTTAGCACACCCATTGGGTACCAGACCAACCTCATGGTCTATGGCCCCGGCGGCTACAAGTTCACCGACTTCATGCGGGTGGGCATTCCATTCAACCTGATGTTTTGGGGGCTAACGGTGCTGATCACACCTCGGGTTTTTCCGTTTTAGAGGGCATTGCCGCTACGCCGCCACTGGCCTCACTCGAATGTCTCTGCCCGTATACTCTGGCACCCAGCCTTCGGTGCCGATGAAGTAGCGCACAGCTTTGATGCGGCGGCGGTTGGTGAGTACAAACCAGTGCTCGGTACCAGCGGGCACGTTGATGTATTCTCCGGGTTCGACGGTTAGCTCTACCTGGGTTTCATCGGGCAGCACAAAGCCGAAGACGCCTTCGCCATCGATGATGTAGCGAATTTCGTCGTCGGCGTGGGTGTGGACTTTGTCAAACTTGGCCAGCATGGCATCGAGGTTGGGCACCTGGGGGTTCAGCACGATCAGGTCGCGATTTTGGTAGCCGTCGGTTTTTTGTAGCCGCTGGAAGTAATGGTCTAGGGCCGTGAGGACGGTCTCTTTTTCGACGTCGTCTAGGCTGGCTTGGGCCAGGAGCGATCGCAGCTCGGCATTTTCTCCAATTGGCCAATGGTGCAGCTGAATATTCAGCGGTGCCAGAGTAGCGGCAATGCTGGGCAGGTCGGTGATGGTGAGGCCGTTTTCGAGACGAATTTTTGCCATGGTTTAGGAGAGGGGGGAGAGAGTTATTGCAGAGGGCAGAGACATACAGAATAGCTCAGGGGCTTAGCGCTGAGTAGGAATAGGCTGGCGGCTGACTAGGGGATCAGGGGTAGCCATCGGCCCAGAGGTGAGGCCATTTCGCCAGGAGCTTTGGGGCGATCGCCAGCCCCTGCCAGGTTTAGCGAGAGTGCCCTCCTAGGGCCAGAGCACCCGTCTCTAGTCGCGGCGGCGAGCCAGGCCGAGCTGACTGTACACCTCAAGATAGCGAGGGGTTTGGGCGGTGGTAGCGCTGAGGGTGCGAATGCTACCCAGGGCGGGTTTGATCGGTTCTATGAAGGGACTATCGTGGAGGTCAAAAACCTGGTAGGCCAGCGATAGGGTGGCTCCGACATTGAGATAAAAGTAGCCATTGTTGGGCTGGGGTAGGGGTGCGATGGCACTGCGAAATCCAGCAAACTGCTCCAGTGGGTTGTGGGGCGAGGGGGCCATGAGGCGGCCCATCGGACCGAGGCCAGAGGCGAGGGCGAGGGTGTTATCGGTGACCCAGCCATAGCTGAGTAGGGCAAACCCAGGGGTAGTTAATTCGCCATTCCCAGCTGCGATCGCAGAGGGAGCCTGAAACCCTAGAGCGGTGACGGGCTGCTGGTTGACTGTAGTAGGTGTGGGGGTCAGGTCAAGGCCAGGGGCAAGGGCTTCGAGGGCGACCAGGGTATTGACCGCAGCGGGGCGATCGCTCGTCTGTAGCAGCACCCCTAGCCCCAGGTGCAGGTCGGGAGAAAGGGTTTGAAAGGGGCTGTTTGTGGCAGGGAAGGCCGCAAAAGCGACTTCGCCATCCATCCAGCCCAACAGATCGCGATCGAGGTCGAGGCCCGTTGCTAGGGTAAAGAGCGATCGCGCCGTGGCCAGCCCCTCGCTGGTAAACTCGCTGGCCGACTCCAGCAATTGGCTCAGCCCCTGCCACATCCCCGCCAGGTTGCGACCGCTAATCATCAAAAACGTAGAGGCGGGCAGCAGTTGGAGCAGGCTGTCGGCCTCGGGCCCGGCGGCGGTCAGGCCAAACGTAAAGGGGGCCAGGTCGTAGTAGTAGCGCCCCCGCGCCTGTATGCCCGTAGCGGAAGGATAGATCAGTCCTTCTATGGTGCCGCCAAAGTTATACGCCCGCAGCTTTTGAATAGTCTCAGGGTCAAAACTGGGGGTAAGCAGCAGGTCTACCTCGGGCAGGCCCATGGTGGGGTCAAAGTTCAGCAGTTCTAGGGCGTTGCCGTAGACCGCGAGCAAAGCCGAGCTTTGCTCGCGATTGGTCAGCGTGCGGCGAAACTCACCACTGTCGGCCAAAGAGGTTTCATTCTGCTGGCGCAGGGTCAGGTACTGCTCGATCGCCCCTGGGGTTTCGGCGGCAATCACGGCGTCAGGGAGAAAGGCGATCGCCAGCCCCCCCGGCCCAAACTCTGGCCCTGGCATAGGAATATTCAGCTCAAACTGTTCAGGGTCTGTGTGGAAAGACCGCACCGCTAGGGGCAACCCCAACCCGCCGCCAAAGCGCAGAGCCTGGGGCGCTGAGTAGCGGAGTGCCCGAGACTGTAGATCGCCGTAACATTGCTCTGGCTCAACCTCACAGTCGATCCAGTCATCGTCGTCATCCCAGTCTGGTTCCCCGTTTTCATCCCAGTCGTCCCAGCTGCCGTAGTCGGGGGCAGACCACAGGTAGATGTCAGTGCCCAGCGCATTGACCACCTCCTCAGCCTCACCCTGGAGGTCAAACACCGTTGCCTGAAAACTGGCCAATCCAGCGCGATCGCGAGCAGGAATCACCATCACCAAATGGTCACTAAAGGAGGCCAGGGCACCGGGATCGGCGGGCAACAAGGCCAACACCACTGTGTCCTCCACCCAGGGGGCAATATCAGCAGCAAAGTCAATGCCGTAGGGTATGTAGGGTAGCCCTGGTAGGCCGGGCAGAATGCCTTGATCGGTTTCGAGCCACTTAAAAAGCTGAAACTGGCTGAGTTGGCCCCAGGTGTCGGCGGTGGTATCAAAGAGCATCACCAGGGGCGCGTTTTCAGGCAGGTGGTGCCATCCTTCAAGGTCATTGGCGTGGGTTGAGGAGGCATGGGTTAGGGGCGCGGTCAGGCTGAGCCCAGCTCCCAACAAGCCAAAGGTGAGCCTACGTTTCCAAGTTCGCTGTTGCTGTTGACTGCCACTGCCCATAAGTCATCCGTACTCCAAAATTCTTCTCTATCAATACCTGAGCCCTGAGGCTAAATTCGTAAAGATGCAGGATTTTGTTTACGTTTGCATGACCTCAGCTTTGACTGTGGCCTCGGCGGCAGAGCTAACCGCGGGCCAGGCTGAGCCATCAGGAACAGCGTCCCCCTGTGGCCCTCCTGTGGCATAGATGGTGCCAGCCGCAGTGTAGTACCACCAACCCAGCCGTTCACCCACCTTTATCCCCTCACTGGAGGGGATAAAAAGTCTGCCATGCCAAGAATTTTCAGATCTCGAACTCGCCCCTCTAAAATAGAGAACTGTCCCATTTGCCGAGAGTGCAGGAACCCCCCCATGACCGTTCGCGTTCGCATTGCCCCCAGCCCCACCGGGAATCTGCACATTGGTACCGCCCGCACCGCCGTATTCAACTGGCTATTTGCCCGCAATCAGGGCGGCCAGTTTATTCTCCGCATCGAAGACACCGACGAAGAGCGATCCAAACCCGAATTCACCGACAACATTCTCTCTGGCCTCCAGTGGCTGGGTATGGATTGGGATGAGGGGCCATTCTTCCAGTCCCAGCGGCTCGACCTCTACCGCCAGGCTATTCAAACCCTGCTAGATGCGGGCTTAGCCTACCGTGCCTATGACACCCCCGCCGAGCTTGACGCCATGCGCGAGGCCCAAAAGGCCAAAGGACAAGCTCCCCGCTACGACAACCGCCACCGCGACCTCACCCCCGAGCAGCAGGTCGCCTATGAGGCCGAGGGCCGCCCCGCCGTCATCCGATTCAAAATCGACGACAGCCGCACCATCACCTGGACAGACCTAGTGCGCGGCCCCGTCACCTGGCAGGCCAGCGACCTGGGCGGCGATATGGTGGTGGCCCGTGCCTCTTCCGCCAGCACCATTGGTCAGCCCCTCTACAACCTGGCCGTGGTCGTGGACGACATCGACATGGCGATCACCCACGTGATTCGTGGCGAAGACCACATCGCCAACACGGCCAAGCAGATTTTGCTCTACGAAGCCCTGGGCTCTGTCGTGCCGGCCTTCGCCCACACGCCGCTAATTTTGAATCAAACGGGGCAGAAGCTCTCTAAGCGCGACGGCGTCACCTCCATTTCTGACTTTCAGAAGATGGGCTTTGTCGCCCCGGCCCTGGCCAACTATATGACCCTGTTGGGCTGGTCGGCCCCCGACGCCGCCGAGCAGTTCACGCTAGAAGCAGCGGCTAAACAGTTCAGCTTCGATCGCGTCAACAAAGCCGGAGCCAAGTTTGACTGGGATAAGCTCGACTGGCTCAACAGCCAGTACCTCCACGCGATGGAGCCTGTCGCCCTACTGGAGCTAGCCCAGCCCTACCTAGAGGACGCGGGGTACCCTTTAACAGATGCCGACCAAAGCTGGCTGCTGCCCCTGATTGCGATGCTTGGCCCCAGCCTCACCCGCCTGACGGACGTAGTCGAGCAGAGCCGTTTCTTCTTTACCGAAACCGTGCCCTTTGCCGACGATGCCAAGACCCAGGTGCAGCTCGATGGCGTGGCAGCTGTGCTCGACAGCATCCTGGCCGGACTCACCGAAAAATCTCCCGCCACCATCGACGACCTGAAGACTTTGGTGGATGACGTCACCAAAGCCCAGGGTGTAAAGAAAGGTCTGGTGATGAAATCGATGCGAGCGGCGCTGATGGGTGCCCTGCAAGGCCCAGACCTGATGGAGTCGTGGCTGATTTTGCGCCAGCGCGGGTTTGATGTAGCGCGGCTCAAGGCGGCCCTAGCGCTAGCCTAGGGATCGATAGCCGCGTCTAGGGTTAGGTATCTAGTGCAGAGCCCTGACCCGACGCGGCCCAATGCCCCACGAGCTGCATTGATCACATCTCTAGCCCCTCAAGAAGCGATAGACTGACGTTAATTCTTAGAGACAGGAACATTTCTTGGGCCTGTGTGATCTAGATTCGCCGATTACGTTACATTAAGTAAAGATTCGTCTCATATTTATTTTCCCAGGGGGCATGTTGCTCTGCGGTGCCCGGCAGGCTTAGGTTTCTAGGCATTTCAAGGGTAGGTTCAAGCCCCATCAACACCCGTTAACAGCACACCCGTTAACACCTTGCACGTTAAGAAGAGGCCATTGGTATGAAATTTTCCTGGCGAGTAGCCTTGTTGTGGACCCTGCCGCTGCTGGTAGTGGGGTTCTTTTTGTGGCAGGGGGCGTTTTCGTCGGCCCCTGCTGACATGGGTCGGAATGCGGCCAATACCCGCCTCACCTATGGGCGCTTTCTTGACTACCTCGATGCTGGTCGGGTGACAGCGGTTGACCTCTACGATGGTGGCCGCACTGCTATTGTCGAAGCGGTTGACCCTGATCTCGACAACCGGGTGATGCGCTGGCGGGTAGACCTGCCGGGCAACTCCCCCGACCTAGTCAGCCGTCTACGCACCGCTAACATCAGCCTCGACTCCCACCCTCCGCGCAGCGATGGCGCTCTGATCGGTGCCCTGGGCAATTTGCTCTTCCCCATTTTGTTGATTGGGGGCCTGTTCTTTTTGTTTCGCCGCTCCAGTGGTGGCATGGGCGGCCCTGGTCAGGCAATGAACTTTGGCAAGTCAAAGGCTCGTTTCATGATGGAAGCGAAGACCGGCGTCATGTTTGACGATGTGGCCGGTATTGACGAAGCCAAGGAAGAGTTGGAAGAAGTGGTCACCTTTTTGAAGAAGCCTGAGCGCTTTACCGCCATTGGTGCCCGCATTCCCAAGGGGGTGTTGCTAGTTGGCCCTCCCGGTACTGGCAAAACTCTGCTGGCTAAGGCGATCGCAGGAGAAGCAGGCGTACCCTTCTTCAGCATCTCTGGCTCTGAGTTTGTAGAAATGTTTGTAGGTGTGGGCGCGTCCCGCGTTCGCGACCTGTTCAAGAAGGCTAAAGAAAACGCTCCCTGTATCATCTTTATCGATGAGATTGACGCCGTGGGTCGTCAGCGGGGCGCAGGTATCGGCGGCGGCAACGATGAGCGCGAACAAACCCTCAACCAGCTGCTCACCGAAATGGATGGGTTTGAGGGCAACACCGGCATCATTATCATTGCTGCCACCAACCGGGTAGACGTACTCGACTCAGCCCTGCTGCGGCCCGGTCGCTTTGACCGTCAGGTGATGGTTGACCCGCCCGATGTTAAGGGTCGAGTAGAAATTCTCGAAGTCCACGCCCGCAACAAAAAGCTGGCTGAAGATATTTCATTGGATGCGATCGCCCGCCGCACCCCCGGCTTTACCGGCGCTGATCTGGCCAACCTGCTAAACGAGGCCGCCATTCTCACCGCCCGCCGCCGCAAAGACGCCATCACCATGGGTGAGATCGACGACGCCGTCGATCGCGTTATCGCTGGTATGGAGGGAACCCCTCTGGTGGATAGCAAGAGCAAGCGGTTGATTGCTTACCACGAGATCGGCCATGCGATTATTGGCACCTTGGTCAAAGACCACGACCCAGTGCAAAAGGTCACTTTGATTCCTCGCGGTCAGGCCCAGGGCTTGACCTGGTTTACCCCCAGCGAAGAGCAGATGTTGATTTCTCGCTCTCAGCTGCTGGCCCGCATTACCGGTGCTCTGGGCGGCCGCGCCGCTGAGGACGTGATCTTTGGTGATGCCGAAGTTACCACCGGGGCTGGCAACGACCTTCAGCAGGTCAGCGGCATGGCTCGCCAAATGGTGACCCGATTCGGCATGTCTGACCTTGGCCCCCTGTCACTAGAAAGCTCCCAGGGTGAGGTTTTTCTAGGCCGCGACTGGCTCTCTCGCTCAGAGTACTCTGAGGAGGTTTCCTCTAAGATTGACGGCCAGGTGCGGGTAATTGTTGACAGCTGCTACAGCAATGCCAAGCGCATCATGGAAGAAAATCGCGCCCTGATCGATCGCCTAGTCGATCTGCTGGTAGAGCGCGAGACCATCGACGGTGACGAGTTTCGCCAAATTGTCTCGGAATACACTGTGGTACCCGACAAGCAGCAGTTTGTGCCCCAGCTGTAAGTCTTGACTAACTCAAAGGAAAAAGGCTCGTTCTAGCGGACGAGCCTTTTTTTCTAAGGATTTATCCTAGTGCAGCGTCAAAACTAAGACTTATACCAATACCTGGCCCCTTGCTCTTCAGGGTCATTCTCCGGCAGGTTTGGCTCTGGACGTGGCTGTATCGTCATGCCCCTTATGCTACAAACTTTTGCCTCATGCGCAATAGGTCAGCTTTGTTGCGGTGACTAATTACGCAGGATTTACGCTGAAACGTCTATGACATTTGCCTATTAAGGCACCTAATGGGCTGAATTTGCTCACGAACCATCATCAACCCTCTCTAAACACGAAAGTGGAGTTGTTTTTACAAAACAACTCCACTTTCGTGTTTATCTTGAGTATGCGGATGAAAGGACTTGAACCTTCACGTCCGAAAACACTAGAACCTAAATCTAGCGCGTCTACCAATTCCGCCACATCCGCGTTCAGTCATATAGCATAGCAAACAACTGCAGACTGTGGGCATATCTCAGCGAAGTCTTTTTTGCCTTGGCCATGGGTAGTCTAGGCCTTGCAGTAAGGCGAGTTATGGAAAGAAGTTTCCTCAAATGGTGCGCAGTGTCTACCCTACAGCGGTTATGGTCGCTGGATTAAAGCTGTTACCGTCCTTCCTAGAGATTTCCTAGGTCACGGTGTAATTGCTGAGCTGGGCCTTTAGTGCTGGGGGCAGGTGGGTGGGCCGATAGTTTATAGCCGAAGCGTGCCAGCGCCTATAAACGCTTTGATGTAAGAGAGCATCCTCAGGTATGACACGGGGAGTTGCCCCCGTCAACCGAAACAGGAGAGAGCCCTGGGCTGGTGAAATAGGAATCTCGGGATCGGGGTAAATGACCAGTCGGTTGGCCGCCCGGTTTACCCTGGCAGAGTCAGTTTCTACGTTGCTGAGGTTAAACCGCAGTCCTAAGTTAAGGGTGTTTTGAATGGTGTCAATCATCCACAGCAGCGCCCCATCGGCAAGGGCGGCGGTGTCAAGGTTGCCGCCGCCTACCGCCCCATGGTCGCCTGGAAACCACACTTGGTGAAGGGTTTGGCCAGCCTCAATATTATTCTCGCTCTGCTCCATGGGAGTGTAATCAAATACCTTGTGGTCTTCGTCAATGGCCACAGCGTGAAGGGCATGCTCAATGATGTTACTGAGTCGACAGTCGTGAAATTCGTATTTTTTGTTGAGAAATCGACTCAGCATCGGCACAGTGCGGGGGATACCCAGTGCCCCCACTGTATCCCAGCAGCCCAGAAGGGTGACTTTGGCGGGGCGCACAGCAGCGCTAAGGGCTTTCATCTCCCGCTCTTTGTGAGCCAGATCGTAGTTGGCACGATAGATTGCGTAGGCATCGGGCACTTTTTCTACTTCTTCTCGGGGAAGTAGCCCACCGGCAACTCGCATGAGCCCGGCTAGGCTGCGCACCGTATAGGCACCTCGGCTAAACCCAAACAGATAGATTTCGTCTCCCAGTTCATAGTTGAAGCAGAGAAAGTCGTAGGCGGTTTTAATTTCTTGATCGATGCCCCAACCAAAGGCACCGCCCCCAATGCGGTCAAGCCACTCTTGGCCAGATCCAATACCTTGGTTATAGCGAACGGTCTGGGGTTTGCCTTCGACGGGGTCATTGGGCAAAATTGTTTCTGCCAGTTTGAGCACGTTGGTGGGGACGGGTTGATCGGCTTGCTGCCAGGTGCCATCACAACAGACAACCAAACGCTTCATGACAATTGCTCCGATGGGGATATTAAAACCGGCTGAGGGGATATGCTTGCACCTCAGCCCCTAAAATACGTCACCGGCACCGATTTTCGGTCATTTTGCTAAGAAACATAAATGGTGGTATCTTACGCTGCAAACCAGGGCAGAAAACCCCTAATTTAGAATTATCTGATCTAGGCTGAATCTACTCAACCCAGTGGAAGACCCTAAAGGAAGGCAAAAATGAGCTTGCTAGGCAATATTATCTGGCTAATTTTTGGTGGTTTTTTAACTGGCGCGGGCTACATTTTGGGCGGGTTGGTGCTGTGCCTAACTATTGTTGGGATACCCTTTGGGGTGCAGGCGATTAAGCTGGGCACTGCTACTATGACTCCCTTTGGGCGAAAGCTGGTGGAAGACAATCACCCCAACAGCATGCTCAAGATTATTTTGAATGTGGCATGGCTATTTTTCTTTGGCTGGGAAATTGCGCTTGTGCATTTATTCCATGCGGTGCTGCTGGCTATCACCATTATTGGTTTACCCTTTGCTAAGCAGCACATTAAGCTGGTGCCGCTGGCACTTTTCCCGTTCGGCAGAAGCCTGGAGCAGATATGATTTATTTCCTAGGACATCTTTTCAGGCGTCCGGAATCTTTTTAAAAATTGCCCTGAAACTTCGCACTGTGAAGTCGTAGCTAAGACTTTTGGGTCGTTTTTGGCAATTCGGTAAAAGTGTTTTTCGTGAACATTGAATATCTCTGCTCCCTCCCATGATTGACCCATGACTTGGTTCACCATTGGGGTAATTCAATGCACGATCTACAGCAATTTTCAAAAGCTGATATGTGTCAGTGTGCGGTGACGCTGCGCAATATGGAGGAGCGATCGCCTGCCATGGAAGAGACTGCCAATCGGGTAGTGCGCTACCTTTACAACAATTTTGTCGATCCGCGCACTGGTCAGTCGGCGTGTGCACTGGTGCGATTTTTCAAAACTCATCCCTTTGGCTTTTTGCCGCCCGACGTGCAGGAGACCACCCGAGCCATTCTTCAAGGACAGTACGTTCCTTCTGCCACCAAGTGCCTGACCTTGCTGGCTACGGCGGGCAATGAGCCTCAGTGGAACGATCGCCATAGTTCGGCGGGCCACCAGGGCATTCCCCTGATGGATCAAGACTTTGTTAGCCGGGCACCCATGATCTTGCAGCTAATTCAGCAGTTTGGTCTAGAGGTGAGCAAGGTCATTGAAACGGTGCCAACGCTGATCACCGATGCGCCCCACAAGTCGTTTAATGTGTTTTACGTGCCCAGGGCGATGGGTAGCCCTTACATTCCGGCCCAGAGGGAGTTTGTTCAGCCCTACGGAGTGCAGTCGGTACTGGGCTTTGGAGGTATGACACCGGCCAACGAGCTGTTTGCCGTGATTTTGTTTAGCAAGGTGCCTATTCCTCGAGAAACGGCCGATCGCTTTCGGTGGCTGTCGGCCTACGTGCGGATCGCCATTGAGGGTTATGACCGAGCCACAACCTTCACTGAGCAGACTTTGGCCCCCACTTCGGCCCTGCGCTAGCTACAGCCCTTAAAGCTGCGCCGATGTTGGGGAGTTGGTCCTAAGGTTTGCAGCGCAAAGCGGTGGGCAGCGCTGCCATAGCCTTTGTTGCGGGCTAGGTGATAGCCAGGGTAGCGACGATCGAGCCGGATGAGCAGGCGATCGCGCCATACCTTGGCCAAAATACTGGCGGCGGCGATCTCGGTGTGCAGGCGATCGCCTTGAACTACTGTCCGTTGAGCGATGGCCAGGTTGGGAATAGGCTGGTTGCCGTCAATCAGACAGAGATCGGGCACGATCGCCAGACGGTGTACGGCTCGCTGCATAGCCAGCAAGCTGGCATGCAGAATGTTGAGCCGATCAATATCGTGTACTGTTCCTAGGCCAAGGGCGTAGTCTGTGGCTAAGGCTTGAATAGGTGCGATGAGCTGCTGGCGTCGAACCTCGGTGAGGCGTTTGCTGTCGGTGACTCCCATGGCCTCAAGCCGTTGACAAGCCTGGGGAGACAGCAAGACTGCGGCGGCCACCACCGGGCCAAACAGACAGCCGCGGCCCACTTCATCAACTCCGGCAATTTTAGGGGCCGGGCTAGGTTCAGGCTGCACCACCAAGGCTCCAAGCCTACTCGTCGCCGTCGCTACCAGCAGAGCCCCGACGACGACGGCGGCGACGCAGGGTGCTGACTTCAGGTTCTCCGGCTGTGGGAGGTTCAGCGCTAGGGGGCTCGATGGACTCTGACGCAGCCGTGGGCTCTGATGCAGGTGTGGGCTCTAAGACCACAGGGGCAACAGCCGTTGTGATGTCAGTGTCCTGGGCCTGAGAGCGGGCGGAGCGAGTGCGCACAGCGCGACTGGGAGCAGCCTTGGGAGGTTCTTCGGCAGTGGTCACGGCGATCGCAGATGATTCAAGAGAGTCTTCTGTCGGAACATCGGCTGCTGTGAATGAAACTATCTCCGGCGGTGCCTGCCCGGGTAAAACTACTGACACTGTCACACTGCGAGGGTCGCTAATCTCTTGGGTTGACAACACCAGGGGAGAAATACCCATCATGGCGTAAATGCGCTGCTCGTCAGCGGTCATCTCTACAGTAACGACCTGAGGCGGTGTTGAAGACCGGCGATTTCGGGAGGAATCGCTCTGCAAATCTCCTCGTCCAGAGGAGCGTCCTCTGCCCCGAGGCGGTGCTTTATCCTCCTCCGGTTTACTGGCTAGAACTGGTATGGGCAATTCGGCTGGTTCTCTGGTCTCAGCTTCGAGTCCATTGTCCTTGGCTACTGGCAGCTCTTTGCCGTTACTACGAACGGGCAGCGGCTCCCGGCGGCGACGGCGGCGATTGTTCCCCCGACCCGACTTATCTTGATAGCTAGGATGATTCATCAAATCCAGCTCTTGCGGGTCGGGGCGACCGTCGAGACCATCGCTGTCGCCCAGGGGCGGCGCTAGCTGAGGCGCTGCACTGCTGACAATAACGGTGCGAGGGGCTTCTTGTCCACTGTCTGCGGGCGCTTCACCGGGCAAATGTACCAGGTGACCGAGTCCACCGCAGGTAGGGCAGGGGCGACCAAACAACTCGTAAATATTCTGCCCCTGGCGTTTGCGGGTCAGCTCGACTAGCCCCAACTCAGACAGTTGGGAGATCTGGGGGCGGGCCTTGTCAGAGCGCAGCGCCTTAGTGAAGTGTTCTAGCACTTGCAGCTTGTCGCGCCGGGTATCCATGTCGATAAAGTCGACGACGATCACCCCGGCAATGTTACGCAGACGCAGCTGCCGGGCGATTTCAACGGCCGCTTCACAGTTGGTCCACAGCACGGTTTCGCGGGCGGTGGCAGAGCGGGTAAAGGATCCAGAGTTGACGTCAACTACCGTCAACGCCTCGGTACGCTCAATGATGATGTAGCCGCCGGAGGGCAAATCTACCCTGGGTTTGAGGGCTTCGCGGATAGCGGCATTGACCCGAAAATATTCGAGGATGGGGGTGCGATCGCGATGGTGGTCAATCAGCACCCCAGCGGGTACCTGGCCATCGCTCCAGTTGGATAGGTGCTGCTTGACCCGCTTCATGCCGGTGGCCGAGTCAGTCACAATCCGGTTGACGTCGGCATTGTAGGCGTCGCGCAGCACCCGCTGAATGAAGTCATCGTCGCGATTGAGCAGAGCGGGGGCGCGAGTGGTCATCGCCTGCTGCTGAATACTTTCCCACTGCTTTTGCAGGGTTTCAAGGTCTTCAATGATGGCGTTTTCGCTGATGCCCTCGGCCTCAGTGCGCACCAGCAGACCCATGCCCGCAGGCTTGATCAAAATGGCCAAGGCCCGCAGGCGGTTGCGATCGCTCTCGCTGCGAATCCGCCGCGACAGGTTGACCCCCCGGCCCGAGGGCATCAGCACCAGATAGCGTCCCGGCAGAGAGATATTCCCCGTGAGGCGGGGGCCTTTATTGCCGGTGGGCTCTTTCATGATCTGCACCAGCACCTTTTGCTGGGGCACTACTAGCTCGGTGATTGACCCAGCGCTGCGCTTGAGCTTGAGGGGGCCGAGGTCGGTGACATGCATAAAGCCGTTGCGCTCGCTGTCGCCAATGTTGACGAAGGCGGCATCGATACCGGGCAGCACGTTTTCGACGGTGCCTAAATAAATGTCGCTAACCTGGTGGCTACCGGTGGCCACAATTAGCTCTTGAATCTGATCTTCAGAAAAAACCGCCGCGATCCGATTCTGCTCAGCAATAACAATCTGCTTCGGCATCCAAATTCCTCATACGACGCTCACCAGGGCGAATAAAAATCTGTTTTTCCTGTCCTGGGCGATATGGCCATTCACCGGCCACATCAACAATCAGGCGATCGGAAAACTCGTTTGCAAA
This sequence comes from Pseudanabaena sp. PCC 9330, assembly GCF_055795045.1. Classification (NCBI taxonomy): domain Bacteria; kingdom Bacillati; phylum Cyanobacteriota; class Cyanophyceae; order Pseudanabaenales; family Pseudanabaenaceae; genus Pseudanabaena; species Pseudanabaena sp. PCC 9330. The sequence goes on from NZ_JAYFES010000107.1 coordinate 222,699, forward strand.
GGCTTTGCAATAGAACCCATCGCGACATCGCAACGAGGTCTTGCTTCCTAAGGGCATGCACAGATTACCTAACTCGCTGGTACCTCTGGGAATTTTTGCTCGGATTGGATCTCGTTTGCGCTAGATCTGCTTGGGATAAACCGCACAAGCTGAACAAAAACTCTGACAGAAGCCTTGAGCGCTAAGGATGTGTAGCTGCTTAAGACACTTGCTATGCACCTTTGCTCAGGTACATCAGCTCCTGCTGACAGCATTATAGCGTCAAGCAGAGGCAGCAACATAACATTGGCTATCTTTCTACCACAGGTGGGGCAAAATCGCACCCGTAATGGAGAGTTGCATTGCCGCCGTCGGCCCGATACCTAGCAAAAAGGGAGGGGAGATTGTCACCGCAATCTCCCCTCCCTTTTTAGCTTAAGTTCTCAAGCTGGCCCTAGGACGCTGAAGCTGCCCTGGCCCGAGTGCGGGTGCGGCGCTCAGCCATGGCAGGCTGAGGCTCGGGCTCAACCGCAGCCTTGACCTGGGGCTGCGGCTGCGATTTGGGCTCCACCTTAGGTCTGGGCTCGGACTTGGGTACGACCTTGGACCCGGTTCTGGACTCCACCTTGGATTCGACCGGGGCCACCGTCGCCACACCGGATCCCTGAATCAGCAAAATCAGCATGGGGTCGCGCTTGTCAAACTCACGGCGCACCAGGCGGCGCAGATCTTGGTCGAGGGCTACTTTGAGGGCGTCTAAATCGAGGGCGGCCTTGCCGTTGCCGTTAGACACCACCAGTTCGGCCCCTTTGTTGGCCAGCACCTGGGTGATCACCTGCTTCACCTGACCTTGGAACCGCTCCTGGGAGATTGATTGGGCTACGCCGCGAATTTGCACCGTTGGGTCAGCCATTAGCTTAGCGTTGTTGCCTACAGTGGCTGCAATGGTGACGACGCCGTCTTCGGCCAGTTGCTGCCGCTCTTTGAGCACATCGCGGCCCACTACGCCAACGCGAGAGGCGTCTACCAGCTCAATACCCGAGGGCACCTTGCCAGCTTTACGAATGCCCGATGGATTGACCTCAACAATATCGCCGTTATCGATGATCACCATATTCTCGGCAGGTACGCCCATACTTTGGGCGGTTTCGGAGTGCTTCACCAGCATGCGATGCTCTCCATGCACTGGCAGGAAGTATTTGGGCTTAGTCAGGGCCAGCATCAGCTTCTGATCTTCTTGGGCACCGTGGCCCGAGACATGGATACCTTTGTCTTTGCCGTAGACTACCTTAGCCCCACGCATCATCAGCTTGTCGATGGTGTTGACCACCGAGATGGTATTGCCGGGGATAGGATTGGCGGAGAACACGACGGTGTCGCCCTTCTTGACCTTGATCTGGCGGTGGGAGTCTTCGGCAATGCGGGTGAGGGCCGCCAGCGGCTCACCCTGGGAGCCGGTGGTAAGAATTAAAACATTCTCATCGGCGGTATGCCCTAGGGATTTGAGGGGCAAAAACAGGCTCTCGGGACATTTGATATAGCCCAGGTCGCGGGCGTGGGCGATCACGTTGAGCATAGAACGACCCACCACAAAGACCTTGCGGTTGTGCTTTTGGGCCAGCTCCAGAATCATGTTGACCCGGTGCACCGACGACGAGAAGGTGGTGACAATCAGGCGACCGTCGGCCTTGCCAAACTCGCGATCGAGATTGGGGAAAACCGAGCGCTCGGAGGGGGTGTGGCCGGGCACCTCAGAGTTGGTGGAGTCGCTCACCAGACACAGCACCCCTTTCTCGCCAGCTTCGGCCAGTTTTTGAATGTCGAAGGTTTCACCGTCGACGGGGGTGTGGTCAAACTTAAAGTCGCCGGTGTGAATCACGATGCCGACGGGGGTGTGGATGATCACCGAGCAGCTGTCGGCGATAGAGTGGGTGTTGCGAATGTATTCGACTAGGAAGGAGTTGCCCAGCCGCACGGTTTCGCGGGGGCGCACGGGCCGCAGCTCGGTGCGATCGCTCATGCCCGCCTCATCCAGCTTGCCCTCTAACAGAGCCATAGCTAGACGGGGGCCGTAGATCACCGGAATGTCGAACTGCTTGAGGTGAAAGGCAATGCCGCCGATATGGTCTTCGTGGCCGTGGGTGACAATCATGCCCTTGATTTTGTGGCGATTTTCTCGCAGGTAAGTGACATCGGGCAGCACAATGTTGACCCCGTGCATGCCGTCGGTGGGGAACGCCAGACCCGCGTCGAGCAGCATGATCTCGTCGTTAATCTCGAACACACAGGTGTTTTTGCCAATCTCGTGGAGACCACCCAGGGGAATAATTTTTAGGGCATTGCTAGCAGAATTTGCAGTCTTTGAAGTCATAAACAATCTCGTCAGTAGTAAACAATCGTGGTGAAAAATTGAAAGCTTGAAAAATAATCAGCGGTGCTAGAGACCGCGCTAGTTCCAGATCAGCGGCAGGCTGAATAGCCTAAATTAGGACGTAGGCCTCCTGCGCTCGTGCCATACCTAGCCTGAGTACTAATACTGGTCAGCAGGGGCCATGGGAACAGTAGAAGCCTTGGCAAACACCGCAAGCTCAGCGGTCACGCAGGCCGAGGGCATAGACGATACAGATAGATCCATAGATAGCGTTACACAGCGATAAAGAACAAACAGGCTATTTAGTTGTTAGAAAACTGAGATCAGTGGTGGTAGTCCTGAGTCGACTGCGCTGATTTAGCCTTGAACTCTGGCAGAGACGTCGGCTAGGTCTCTAGAGTCAGATAACAATCGCTGGATTGAGGGTGCCCTAAGCGCTCTTCGCTAAAACACCACTGGCAGAAAGCTGGTCCAGAACTTGGAGAATCGTAGCGGTGGTTGCCTCATCGGGCATGCATAGGGGCGATCGCACTGCACCCACCGGCCAGCCCTGCTGAGCCAACGCTACCTTAAGCGGCACCGGGTTAGTAGTAACAAACAAAACCTTGAACAAAGGCAACAACTGCAAATGAATCTCGGTGGCCAACCGGGTGTCTCCGGATTCGTAGGCCTGCACCATTTTTTGAAGCTGTGGGCCAACCAGATGACTGGCCACACTGACAACTCCACAGCCGCCCACGGCAAGCATCGGCAGAGTCAACGAGTCATCCCCGGAGTAGATGCCAAACTCAGCAGGGGTATGGTAACGAATTTGACTGGCTTGGTCTAAACTTCCACTGGCCTCCTTAATAGCCACTATATTCGATATTTCTGCCAGACGGGCAGTGGTCTCTACCGCCAAAGCACAGCCGGTTCTCCCCGGAATGTTGTACAGCATGATCGGCAGGTCAGGCACTGCCGCCGCAATCTGGCTAAAGTGCTGATACAGCCCCTGCTGAGAGGGCTTGTTGTAGTAGGGCACTACCTGTAAGGACCCATCGACACCCAGGTCGTAGGCGTGGCGGGTAGCCTCAATGGCCTCTGAGGTTGAGTTAGACCCCGTACCCGCGACTACCTTAGCACGACCGGCCACAGCCTCGCGCACGGTCTTGTACAACTGGTACTCTTCTTGCCAACTCAGGGTGGGTGACTCGCCCGTGGTACCGCACACCACCAGTCCATCACTGCCGTTGTTGACCAGATAGTCGGCTAGGCGCTCGGCCACAGCATAGTCAACGGAGCCATCTTCAGAAAATGGCGTCACCATTGCTGTTAGCACTCTGCCAAAATATGTCACCCGAATGCCTTATATCCTACGAAGTTCAATGACCCTGAGATTATACCAACTTAGCCCTTGGCGGGTCGGCCCTGGGGAAGATTATGACGAGAAAAGCGACTTGGGGATGTTTATCCGAAGCCCCTTTCATGTCTTGGTTGGGTGATGGGCATGGCCCACTCTATGCTTTAGTGGCTAGCGCCGACAGCCTGGGGCACTTGCAGCAGCTCCGCAATTTGCACTGCGTTGAGGGCAGCCCCCTTGCGGATTTGGTCGCCACAGAGCCATAGCTCCAGGGCGTTGGGGTTAGAGATGTCTTGGCGAATGCGGCCCACCAGCACATCGTCTTGGCCGCTGGCATCGATGGGCATGGGGAAGTAGTTGCGCCCCCAGTCTTCGACTACCTTCACGCCGGGAGCCTTAGCCAGCAGAGCCTTGGCATTCTGCGGCGAGAACGGTGCGGCAAACTCAATGTTAACCGCTTCGGAGTGGGCGCGCAGTACGGGAACCCTCACACAGGTAGCAGAAATTCTCAGATCTGCAGCTCCAAAGATCTTGCGGGTTTCGTTCACCATTTTCATTTCTTCCTGGCAGTAGCCGTTGTCCCCCATGGGTGAGTTGTGGGGAAACAGGTTAAAGGCCAGGGAGTATGGGAACGATTCGGCCACGGGCTCTTCGCCCGCCAGAATGGCGCGGGCCTGCTGCTTGACTTCTTCCATGGCGCGGGCACCGGCTCCGCTGGCCGACTGGTAGGTGGCGACGACGAGGCGCTGCACGGGCTGCACCTGGTGCAGGGGCCACACCGCCAGGGCCATGAGAATGGTGGTGCAGTTGGGGTTGGCGATAATGCCCTGATGGGCCTTCGCAGCCTCAGGGTTAACCTCGGGCACGACTAAGGGGACAGTCGAATCCATGCGGTAGGCGCTGGAGTTATCAATGCAGACGGCCCCTGCCGCCACTGCCTTGGGTAGCCATTCTAGCGACACCGACCCGCCCGCCGACGCCAGCACCAGATCGATGTTCTTAAAGGAATCTTCGGAGAGCACCTGCACAGGAATCTCTTCACCCTTGAAGGTCAGCGTGGTGCCCGCTGAGCGGGGAGAGGCCAGCAGGGTCAGGTCTTTGAGGGGAAAGTTTCGCTCGTCGAGTAGGGTGAGCAACTCTGCTCCTACGGCCCCTGTGGCCCCCATTACCGCAACTCTCAACCCGTTCGCCACAGCGCTACCTCAACCTTATCGGTACAATCAATTGCATCAGCTGATATTAGCATTTTGCCTTTGCCCCCCCATAGCTTTGCTATGACACCCCAAGATCCGAATTTTCCCGAAGACATTTTGCCGGTGCCGCCGCCGCGCGACGGTCAGAGGCCGGTCTCTGACCAGGCCACTGCGTCTGGGGCTGGTCAGCCCAATTGCCCGGATGGGCTGGAGGGCTCTGAGGGCATAGACGAGTCTCCAGGTCTTGCCCCGACCCCAGCGATCGCCGATGCCGGCCTCCTAGCCTCACATCAGCCCACGTTGGGCCTCTCTCCCGAGGCCGATCGCCGACCTCTCGACGCCCTGCCCACGGAGCCTATCTCCGCCGCCCCAGCCGCAGAATTGCCCGGTGATCAGACCTACCGAACTCCTCGCGCTGTGCCACCCTTAGAAGATGTGTGGGCTGACACCGATATACCCTACCAACCTAAGGAGCTGGGCGTGGTCGATCAAATACTGCTGTGGCTGGCGGATGGGGTAACCCTATGGAAGCGGTTTTTGCGGTGGGTGCGATCGCAGCTGCCGCCCAACTTACAGCTATCGGATGGGGTATTGACGGCGATCGCCCTGGGGCTACTGATTTTGGGCCTGGCTCTGGTCAACCCCCTCGGGTCAGGGCGCGGTCACCGCGTCGTTGCTACCGATGGCCCTTTACTCGGTGTGGTAGAAGGGGAGCCCGGTTTTGAAACCGAATCTCCGACTGCTTTGCCTGCCCCAGCGCTGCCCGAATCGCCTGTCCTAGAGCCGCCCCAACCCCTTGTCCCCAGCCCAGAGCAGCGTCTGATTGCCGACATTCAAGACCGCGTCAGCTCCATAAGTCGATCGTATGGGGTGGGGCTGATTCAGTCGGTGGAGGTGAATTTGCCCGCTAACACCTTGGGAGTCAACCTGGCCGAGGCCTGGTACGGCCTGCTAGCTAGCCAGCAAGACGAGATTGCCCAAGACATCTATAGACAAGCCCAGGGCCTAAACTTTAGCAACCTGCAACTGCGTGACCCTGACGCAGTGGTGGTGGCCCGCAACCCCGTAGTGGGTAACACCATGGTGGTGCTTCGTCGCCTGCGATCGTCAGAGGCCAGTTGACAGGCCCCTGGGGCTTTTCACCAACGGGATAGGATTTCAGAATACAGGTGTACTTTAGGTTCGTCTGTACTGTAGGCTTAGGTTAGTGGTGCGAATGTACCCATGATTCCTAAGCACATCAGCCTGAAAAATTTTCTTAGCTACCAAGATGCCAGCCTTGACTTCAGTGGGCTGCATGTAGTTTGTGTGGCTGGGCCGAACGGAGCCGGTAAATCGTCGCTGCTGGAGGCGATCGCCTGGGTACTCTGGGGGCAGAGCCGGGTCGCTGATGATGACGATGTCATCTACCAGGGAGCACTAGAGGCCAAGGTAGCCTTTCAGTTTTGCCAGGGCGACCATACTTACCGGGTGATTCGCAGCCGCCACCGCACCCAGGGTACCGGCTTAGAGTTTCAGGTGCAGACCGAGGCGGGCTACCGGGTGCTGACTCAGCGTGGGGTGCGGGCCACCCAGATGCTGATCTGCCGCCACCTGCGGCTCGATTACGACACCTTTATCAATTCTGCCTATCTGCGCCAGGGTGGAGCTGACGATTTGATGCTCAAGCGCCCCGGCGATCGCAAACAGGTGTTGGCTGATCTGCTCAAGCTCAGCCACTACGATCGTCTGGCCGAGCGGGCTAAAGACCAAGCTCGCCAGGCCAAGGCCGAGGCCACCCTGCGCCAAACCCAGCTCGATGAGATCGCTGCCACCCTAGCTGACTATGAGCCGACGCTACAACGCCAGGCTCAGATCCAGCAAGAGCTTGATGATTTAGATAGACAACAGGAGGGCGATCGCCATCGTCAACAGCAGCTCAACACCCTCGCCCAGCGCTATATCCAGCAACGGCAAGACCTGCTGTTGCAGCGTCAGCAGCAGAGCCACTGCCAAGACCTATGGCGGCAAACCGAAGCCGCACTAGCCACCCTCACCGCAGACCACCAGCAGGCCGAGCAATTGATCGCTCAGGCCGACGAGATTGAAGCTGGGCTGGCGACCCTTGTCGCCCTTGAAGCCGAGGATGCGGAGCTAAACCAACGCTTTCAGCAGTATCAGATTCTGCAAGGCCAGCACCAGGCACTGGCAGCGGAGGGGCACAGCCAGTCTGAGCAAACCCGTACCCGCCTCACCCAAACCCAGATGCAGCTAGCGGCAGTGCAGGCTCAGCTGAACGATCTCGATCGGGTGCTGAGCCAGGCAGACACGGTGCAGACCGCTCGCCGAGAGTATCTCAATGCCAAAGCCCAGCTCAAACATCTCGACGCGCTGCAGCTGCAGGCAGAACCGTTGATCCAGCGGCGACGGCAGCTGGAGGCGAGCCTTCAGCAGGCCCAAACCCGCCTGCAAACTCGCCTAGAAGAATTGACTGCCACTGCCCAAGAACTTCGACACCAGCGGGGCGAAGAGCCTCAGCTAGTGGCTACTGTCCAAGAGGTAACGGCTACTCTGGGCTATTTAGACAAACGCCGAGCTTATCAAGAGCAGGTGCGGGAAAAGGGGCTAGAGCGGCGCAGCTTTATGGAAGCGCTCCAGGCCAAACAGCGCACCTGCGAAACCCAGATTGCCCAGATTGGCCAGAAGCTGGGGTTTTTGGCCCAGCCCGAGGCGGCCTGTCCACTCTGCGATCGCCCCCTTGACGCCCCCCACCGCGCCCTGGTTGAGGGTCGTCATCGCCACGAACAGCAAGACCTGCAAGCAGAAATCTGGGTAATCCGGGAGCAGCTGGCCACCTCTGAGCGAGAAATTCAGGTGCTGCGGCAGGAGTACCGGGCGGTGGAGGCGGAGCTAGAGACCTACGCTCCAGTGCTGCAAAAGCAGGGGCACCTGACCGCCCAGCTATCTTCCCAAGAGATGGTGCAACAGCGCCTGCAAGATTTAGAGACAGAACAACAGCGCTTACAACAATGTCTGACCGAAGATGACTACGCTGCCGATCTGCGGGCCGAACTGAGTCGCATTGACCAGACCCTGGCCCAGCTGGCCTACGACGACCGCGACCACGCCCTGGTGCGGGGCCAGGTCGATCGCCTGCGCTGGGCCGACCTCAAGCACCACGACCTACACCAGGCCCAGCGCCGACGGCAAAAAGTTCAGCGCCAGCAGCAGCAGCTTGAAACCGACCTGGCTCAGCTGAAAGCTGACCTAGCCGCGTTTGAGCACAGTGCTCAGGGTCAGGCCTTGGCGGTTGTAAAACGTGCGATCGCCCAGCTCGACTACCGCATCGATCGCCACCAGACTGTCCGTCAAGCACTGCCAGCGGCCCAAACCTGGCGGCAGCGGCATCAGGCGCTAGAGCAGGCTCGCCACCAGCGGCCCCAGCACCTGGCCCAGCTAGACGCCCTTCAGACCCAGCACCACCAGCAGCGGTTGGCCCTTGACGACCTCAGTCAGAGCATCGCCCACCTGGAAGATCAGCTTCAGGCCCTGGCCTACGACCCCGACGAACTGGTGACCCTAGGCCAGCAGCTGGCAGCCCGGCAGCAGCAGCGCGATGCCCTAGTCGCCCAGCTAGGTGCCTTGGGCCAGGCCCGCCAGCACCTGGAAGCCTTGCAACAGGGAATGGTCCAAAAGCAGCAGGAACTGGGGGCGGTGCGCCAGCGCCAGCGGGTCTACCAGGAGCTGGCCCAGGCCTTTGGCCGCAATGGCATCCAGGCGATGATGATTGAAAACCTTTTGCCTCAGCTTGAGGCAGAGACCAACCACCTTCTGGGCCGTCTCAGCGCTCATCAGCTCCACGTGCGGTTCGCCACCCAACGGGCCACCAAGCGGGGCCAGCGATTAATCGACACCCTCGACATTCTGATTGCCGATGCCCAGGGCACGCGCCCCTATGAGACCTACTCCGGCGGCGAGGCCTTTCGGGTGAACTTTGCTCTAAGGCTGGCCTTGGCACGGTTGCTGGCCCAGCGATCGGGCATGGCGCTACAGCTGTTAATTATTGACGAGGGCTTTGGCACCCAGGATGAGCAGGGTTGCGATCGCCTGATTGCCGCCATCAATGCGATCGCCTGCGACTTTGCCTGCATACTCACCGTCACCCACGTACCTCGATTTCGGGCGGCTTTTCAACATCGCATCGATGTGGCCAAAACGCCCCAAGGGTCTCAGCTGTCGCTGTCGGCTTGACAAGCCAGAGAGTTGCCCCACTGCCATGAGTAGTATTAAGGATTTTTATTAACATTCTTTTTAGATTTTAAGATTTTCTTTCTGCAGCAGCCCCAAAATATGTCTTCTGGAATGCAACAGCCAACCGCTGAGAGCACTAATCTAGGGAGATAGAGCGTTTTTTCAGCAAACTGGACTAAGTATTAATAGCCATTCACGCTTCTTTTAATAAATGTTACAGTTATTTACATACCAAGTTAATAACTTATTACCCATGAGCATTGTTGACATTCTTTTGGAGGCAGGTGCCGCTGCTGTAGCAGCAGGTCTGCTTCTCAAGCGTCGCTCGGACGAGGCGGCTTTAGAGGTCGAGCCTATTCCTGTACCAGTGCGCTCGCGCCGCTAGGATTCATTCACTAGCCCTCGACTGTCGAAACTTTATCGGAGTTACGCCCTGACGCTGTTAGCGTCACAGGTGAATTTACGTACGTCAGCCGTTCTTTTGATCGTCACCTCCTTACCGTACTGCTTTATGAGAACTGTGCAAAATTCCACCGATTTAGTTCGCACCTACCTAAAAGAGATTGGCAAGGTTCCCTTGCTGACTCATGAAGAGGAGATTGTGCTGGGGAAGCAAGTGCAGCGCCTGTCAGCTTTAGAGGCAAAGCGCCAAGAGCTAGAGGAAGTGGCGGGTCACGGCTTTACTCTGGAGCAGTGGGCTGACGCTGTAAACGTTCCTGCGGCTGAGCTGAAGGTGATTGTTCGCCAGGGTAGTTTGGCTAAGCGCAAGATGGTGGAGGCCAACTTACGCTTGGTTGTGTCGGTAGCAAAAAAATACATCAAGCGCAACGTTGACCTTCTAGACCTGATTCAAGAAGGCACCATTGGGATGCAGCGCGGTGTCGAAAAATTTGACCCCACCAAAGGTTACCGCTTCAGTACATACGCCTACTGGTGGATTCGCCAAGCTATCACCCGCGCCATTGCGGAAAAGAGTCGCACCATTCGCCTCCCCATTCACATTACCGAAAAGCTGAACAAGCTCAAGAAGGCTCAGCGCACCCTCTCCCAGCGCTATGGGCGAGCGGCAACGGTAGCCGAACTGGCGCTCGAGTGCGACCTCACTACCAAGCAGGTGCGTGACTATCTTGAAAAGTCTCGCCAGCCTCTCTCGTTAGATCTGAAGGTCGGTGACAACCAAGATACGGAGCTGGGCGAACTGTTGGAAGATGATGGCCCCTCTCCCGAAGATTTTGCCACTCAGGTAGCGCTGCGCCAAGATCTGGAGCGGCTGATGGGCGATCTAACTCCCCAGCAGCGGGAGGTGCTAGCTCTGCGTTTTGGCCTGGCCGACGGCAAGACCATGACCTTGGCCAAAATTGGTGACCTACTTTCTATTAGCCGCGAGCGCGTCCGTCAAATTGAGCGTGAGGCTCTGACTAAGCTGCGCAAGCGCCAGTCTGACATCCGTGAATATCTGGCCAGCTAAAGAACCTGTAGGGAAATCAGGTATTGGCTCTAGCTGACTCTAGGGCGTGCTGAGTTTTCCTCTTAGACGAGAGAAAAATGTTTGTTAGCCTGGATATTGGGGAGGGGAGCATCGCTAGGCCTTTTCCCGGCAGTTCATCAGGCAAATTGGCTACCATGACCCATCTCTCCTGTTCGCAGTCTGGTCAACGGTTGATGTACGGTCGTAGACAGCTGCTCCGGTATATGGCTGGGGGCAGTTTAGGACTGGTTGCAATGGTTTTCTCCCGGCCTCAGCCAGCGGCGGGTCAAGATCTCGAAGAACTGTGTTCGATGTTTCCGCAAAATTCTCGCTGCCTCGACTATTTGCCGGGGGTGCAGGCGCTTGATTTAGCGGGAGATGCGATCGCCGTCGATACTTTCTTGCCCACCACCACAGCCGGAGTTCCCCAGCCGGTGCAAGGACTGCCCAGCGTCACCTACCTGGTGATTCAAGATGGGCCGACGATCGCCCCCTACGGTCTGCGCCCCGTCTGCCCTCACCGGGGCTGCGCCGTCATCTGGCAAGCCGACCAAAACCGCTTTGCCTGCCCCTGCCACGGCTCCAGGTTTGACGCTGAGGGACGAGTGCTGCGCGGGCCAGCCCGCAAACCGCTGCCCCTAGTCACCGTAGTCGAACGGCAAAACCAGATTCGCCTCGTCGATCGGGCTCCATCTATCGACCCACGCTAGTCTGTGACTAACTTGATTGTGACAGGCGTTAACGGTTCGATAGTTCAGGGCTTGCGGCAATCCTTGAGTCATAAACCTTGCTCTCTAAATAGACCGGCCTAACCCTTTGACCGGTAGTCCTGGGAAGCTAGTTTTCGGATGCGTTCTTAGGGGGCAATGGTTGATAATAGGTGATCTCTGTCGCAATCCCGTTCTAACGCCCCATGTCTAGCGCCTTTCTCGATCGCCTCCACAGCCCCGATCGCCCGGTGATGGTTTTTGACGGTGCCATGGGCACCAACCTCCAGGTGCAAAACCTGACCGCCGATGACTTTGGCGGCCCCGAGTACGAAGGCTGTAACGAATACCTAGTGTTCACCAACCCTAAGGCAGTCGAGACCGTCCACCGAGGCTTTCTCGAAGCCGGGGCCGACGTGATCGAGACCGATACCTTTGGCGGCACTGCGATCGTGCTGGCCGAGTACGACTTAGCCGACAGAGCCTACGAACTCAACAAAACCGCCGCCGCCCTGGCTCGCCGCGTCGCCGACGAATACTCTACCCCCGAAAAGCCGCGCTTTGTGGCAGGCTCTATGGGGCCGGGCACCAAGCTGCCTACCCTGGGCCACATCGACTTCGACACCCTCAAAGACTCCTACGTCGATCAGGCCAAGGGGCTGATCGACGGCGGCGTAGATTTAATGCTGGTCGAAACCTGCCAGGACGTGCTGCAAATCAAAGCCGCCCTCAACGGCATTGAAGAAGCCTTCACCGCCACCGGCACCCGCCTGCCCCTGATGGTCTCCGTCACCATGGAGCAGCAGGGCACCATGCTGGTGGGCACCGAAATGGCCGCCGCCCTGGCGATCCTCGAACCCTACCCCATCGACATTCTGGGACTCAACTGCGCCACCGGCCCCGACCTGATGAAAGACCACGTGCGCCATCTGGCCGAACAGTCGCCCTTTGTGATCTCCTGCATCCCCAACGCTGGCCTACCCGAAAACGTGGGCGGCAATGCGGTCTACCGCCTCACCCCGATGGAGCTGCGCATGTCCCTGATGCACTTCATTGAAGACCTCGGCGTGCAGGTAATCGGCGGCTGCTGCGGCACCCGGCCCGAGCACATTGCCCAGCTAGCGGAGCTGGCGAAGGATTTGCGGCCAAAGGAACGGCCTGTGAGGGGGTTGTCCGTAGGGGCGCACGGCGGTGCCGACCCACGGCCTGCCCTCAACTACACCCCCGCCGCCGCCTCGATCTACAGCCCTCAGCCCTACGACCAGGACAACTCGTTTCTGATCGTGGGCGAACGACTCAACGCCAGCGGCTCTAAAAAGTGCCGCGAGATGCTGAATGCGGAGGATTGGGACGGGCTGGTGGCCCTAGCCAGGGCACAGGTGAAAGAAGGTGCCCACGTTCTGGATGTGAACGTGGACTACGTGGGTCGCGACGGCGAGCGGGACATGCACGAGCTGGTGTCGCGCCTAGTCACCAATGTCACCCTGCCCCTGATGCTCGACTCCACCGAGTGGCAAAAAATGGAGGCGGGCCTGAAGGTGGCCGGGGGCAAATGCATTCTCAACTCGACCAACTATGAAGACGGCGACGATCGCTTTTTCAAGGTGCTGGAGCTGGCGAAGAAGTACGGTGCAGGCATTGTCGTCGGCACCATCGACGAAGACGGCATGGCCCGCACGGCAGAGAAGAAGTTCCAAATTGCCCAACGGGCCTACCGCGACGCGCTGGAGTACGGCATCCCCGCCCACGAGATTTTCTTTGACACCCTGGCGCTGCCGATCTCGACCGGCATTGAAGAAGACCGGGTGAACGGGCGCGAGACCATCGAGTCAATTCGGCTGATTCGCGAAAACCTGCCCGGCAGCCACATTATGCTGGGGGTGTCGAACGTCTCCTTTGGCCTCAGCCCCGTGGCACGGGTAACGCTGAACTCGGTGTTTCTCCACGAGGCCATGCAGGTGGGGCTGGATGGGGCGATCGTCAGCGCGGCCAAGATTTTGCCTTTGGCTAAAATCGACCCCGACCACCAAAAGGTCTGCCGCGACTTGATCTACGATCGCCGCGAGTTTGACGGCGACATTGTCTCCTACGACCCGCTGACCAAGCTCACCACCCTGTTTGAGGGCAAGAGCCTGAAGAAAAAAGAGGCGATCGCCAAAGACCTACCCATTGATGAGCAGCTCAAGCAGCACATCATCGACGGCGAACGCCTTGGCCTCGACGATGCCCTGGCCAAGGCGCTCGAAACCTACCCCCCGCTGGAGATTATCAACACCTTCTTGCTCGACGGCATGAAGGTGGTGGGCGAACTGTTTGGCTCGGGGCAAATGCAGCTGCCCTTTGTGCTGCAATCGGCCCAGACCATGAAAGCCGCTGTGGCCTACCTCGAACCCTACATGGAGAAGGCCGACAGCGATGGCTCCGGCAAGGGCACCTTCATCATCGCCACGGTCAAGGGCGACGTGCATGATATCGGCAAAAACCTGGTGGATATCATTCTCTCGAACAACGGCTATAAGGTGGTCAACCTGGGCATCAAACAGCCCGTGGACGCGATCATTCAGGCGTATCGGGAGCACCACGCCGACTGCATCGCCATGAGCGGCCTGCTGGTCAAATCCACGGCCTTTATGAAAGACAATCTGGAGACTTTTAACCAGGAGGGCATCACCGTGCCGGTGATTCTGGGCGGTGCAGCGCTGACGCCAAAATTTGTGCACGAAGACTGCCAAAACACCTACAAGGGCAAGGTTGTCTACGGCAAAGACGCCTTCTCTGACCTGCACTTTATGGACAAGCTGATGCCTGCAAAAGCGGCGGGGAATTGGGATGATTTGAGCGGTTTTTTGGATGAGGCGGAACCAATTCAAAATGGGAAGCAGACCCACCCCTACCCCTCCGAAGAGGGGACAGATGCCCTAGAAATCGAAACTTCAAAACCCGAAATTCAATATTCTGAAGATACTACCCGCTCCGAGGCCGTAGACCCCGCCATTCCCCGCCCCACGCCGCCCTTCTGGGGCACGCGGGTACTCACCCCGGCAGATATTTCGCTGGAAGAGGTGTTTGGCTACCTCGATTTGCAGGCGCTGTTCGTCGGTCAGTGGCAGTTTCGCAAGCCCCAGGAGCAGTCCCGCGAAGAGTACGACGCCTTCTTGAAAGAGACCGTTCGTCCGATTCTCGATAACTGGAAGCAACGGATTTTGGCGGAAAACCTGCTCCACCCCCAACTGGTCTACGGCTACTTCCCCTGCCTGGCCGAGGGCAATTCCCTGCACATCTACGATCCGTCGGTAATGGAGAATCCCGGTGTAGGGGCGCACAGCAGTGCGCCCCTACCGGAACCGGTGGCAACATTTACCTTCCCCCGCCAAAAATCTCTGCGGCGGCTGTGCATTGCCGACTTCTTTTTGCCAAAGGAGCGGGCGGAGCCGGGCCAGTTTGACGTGTTCCCCATGCAGGCGGTGACGGTGGGCGAAATTGCCACGGAGTTTGCTCAAAAGCTGTTCCAGGCTGACCAATACACCGACTACCTCTACTACTACGGGCTGTCGGTGCAGACGGCGGAGGCGCTGGCGGAGTGGGGGCACGCCCGCATTCGCCGCGAGCTGGGCTTTGGGGATGTGGAGCCTGAGACCTTGCGGGAGATTCTGCAACAACGCTACCAGGGGTCGCGCTACAGCTTTGGCTATCCGGCTTGTCCAAATATGGCCGACCAGCCGGTGCAGCTAGATCTGTTGGGGAGCGATCGCATCGGTCTGACCATTGACGAGAGCGAGCAACTCTACCCCGAGCAGTCAACGACGGCGATCGTGGCCTACCACCCGGCGGCCAAGTACTTTAGCGCTTAGCGTAGGAGAACCGCTCCCTGACTTCTCCGAGCAGATACACCAAATTTTGTGCGTCTGTAGCCACAGAACCAGGGAGTTTGGTGCAAAAATTTCACCTCGATCTAAACCTGGTCTGGGTCAATGCCCTGGGCGCGCAGCAGTTCTGCCAGGCGATCGGCCCGCTGGCATTCAGCTTCGGCCCGCTGGTGTTCGGCTTCGGCCTGTTCTGAGCTCCACAGCAAAAGATTGCCGTCGGCATCCCACCAGCGCAGCCAGTTCAGGGATTGGGCTAGGCGTTCGCCGTACCAGACCCCTAAAAATAGTCCTAGTGGCTCAATCCAAAAGCGTCCTGCGGCATCGGGCGGTTGTAGCTCATAGCGCCCGATGCCGCAGATGACGTACTTCTAACCTGGCTCGTCGGGGGACGTAGATGACATAGGTGGGCACCTGCAAAATCTGCTCATAGAAATAGAGCTTGCCGTAGGGGGCAATCGATCGAATTGATAGCTCACCGTTGTCATCGGCAGAGAGAAATTCCATCACTACGGCGACCGGCGCGCCTTCTAGCCGTGGCGTGTAGCTGCGGCGCACCATGGTTTCAGGAATTGGGTTGACCTGGGGCACATAGAACCAGTCCGGTGCTTTTACCACCGTCTCATCATCGCCCCCGGCCACCAGGCCAAAATTAGAGCCGATTAACATGTCAGGCCGAATGCGCTGGGCAGCGCCCAGGGCATCGGTGAGGGCGGCAGCCAGGGGCGGCTGATAAATGTTTTCCACTGGGTCGTCGATCAACTGAAAGTCATCGGGCAGGGGAGGCCAGGTGATCGTGGGGCCAGTGCAGGGCTTTGCTTGAACCATAGCCAGCTACCAAAGCAGGGTAATGACCAGCGATGTTGCTCATCCATCCTTAAAAGTGACCAGCCTAAAAATTTGTTAAGAATGTCTGTAGTTGCTGATTTAGCTTCAGTCTAGCCTGGCCGCGCGGATAACTGTGATTTTTCCCCGGTGGTCACAGCACCGGGCAGCCGCTCATTGCTATTCCTAGTATCAGTAGATCGCAAAGTCCCTGCACCCCTCACCCCCAGCCCCTCTCCCAAGAGGTGAGGGCTGGCTCGCGGCAAAAGAGCGCGTTTGTGATCTACTGAGTATTGGTGTTAGCCGCAGCAGTTTTTTTAAGCTACAAACTACGCCACAAAATGTTGCTAGCCGTGGTGTAAGTGCTCCACAGGGTGCCACACTAAATAGTATTGATAGGCTTTCCCAGTGTTTGGGTAGCCGTTTCCTGGAGACTCCTATGACCGGTGCTGTGCTCTCCCCTATAGATTGGCCTGCCCTAGAAGAGGGACTGCCCCCTCTGTCGGGTCGAGAAGCCGATATCGCTGCCATAATGGCCAGCGACGAGCCGGTGTTTTTGCCCCGCACTAACCTTGAGCTGGGGGATATTTCGGCAGGCTTTGCGATCGCCCTGCATATGCACCAGCCCACCATTCCCGCTGGGGCTAAAGGCGAGCTGATCAACCACTTGCAGTACATGTTTGAGCACCCCTACGACGGGGATAACCACAACGCGGGCACCTTCGCCTACTGCTATGCCCGCCTGGGCGATTTCATCCCAGAATTGGTCAGCAATGGTTGCAATCCTCGGGTCATGCTCGACTATTCAGGTACCTTGCTGTGGGGGCTGCAACAGCTGGATCGGCAAGATATTCTCGCCAAGCTGCGCCGTCTGGCCTGTGACCCCATTTACCAGCCCTATGTAGAATGGCTGGGCACCTGCTGGGGCCACGCGGTGGTGCCCTCCACGCCAGTGCCCGACCTCAAGCTGCACATTCGCGCCTGGCAACACCACTTCGCTGCCGTGTTTGGCCCCGAGGCCTTGGCGCGGGTGCGGGGCTTCTCGCCGCCGGAGATGCATCTGCCAAACCATCCTGATGTGCTCTACGCCTTTGTGAAAACGCTGAAAGACTGCGGCTATCGCTGGCTGCTGGTGCAAGAGCACACGGTAGAGTCGCTTGATGGCCAAGGCCTGTCGCAGCCCCACCTGCCTCATCGGCTGGTGGCTCGCAACGCCGAGGGCTCGGTCGAAGAAATTGTCGTGCTGATCAAGACCCAAGGGTCTGACACTAAGCTGGTGGGCCAAATGCAACCCTACTGGGAGGCCAAAACCCTGGGCCAAGTCTCGCTAGGAAGTGCCACCGTGCCCCAGCTAGTGAGCCAGATCAGCGACGGCGAAAACGGCGGCGTGATGATGAACGAGTTTCCCAGTGCGTTCATGCGATCGTGGTACGAAATGCGCGACAATGGCGGCGGTCGCCAAGGGGTGGTCGGCTTTAACGGCACCGAATATTTAGAACTGCTGGCGGCGGCGGGGTGTGGGCCAGAGAGCTTTCCGCTCTGTCAGGCGGTGGGACAGACCCGGCTGTGGGAGTCCATGGGCGAGACCAGTGGGCCAGAGGCAGTGGATCGGGCGATCGCCGCTCTCCGCGCCGCAGACAGCAATTTTTCTATGGAAGGCGGATCTTGGACGGGCGATCGCAGCTGGGTGCAGGGCTACGACAACGTCCTCGACCCCATGCAGCGGCTCAGCGCTCAGTTCCACCAGGTGATGAATCGCCAGAGCGAGCGGGGCGATGCCCTAGAAAGCCAGTACCGCTACCGCAACGCCCTGATCCACAATCTGCTGCTGCAAACCAGCTGCTTTCGCTACTGGGGTCAGGGCACCTGGACTGACTACGCCAAAGAGATTTACCGCCGAGGTCAGGCCATTCTCGCCCACGATTTTCCGAGCTGATCAAGCCTGCTGTGCTTGCTGCCAGACCGCCCGCACTAGGCGAATGTCTTCGTAGGTGAAGGTGGGGCCAAGGCGATCGCGCACCGCCGTCAGCGAGGCTTCCTCCATTGCCGTCAGCACTGCGATCATCTGCTGCTGGCGATCGCGATCGATCAGCCGATCCAAATCTACCGTTTCTCCATGGCGAATCAGCAGCTCTAGGTGGCTGGCAATGGTGCTGGATCTGAGTGCGCGCTGATCGGCGATCTCATCAATCGACAGCCCCTGACGATGGAGTTCAAGGGTTTGACGGTGGGTGTCCGTCACCGACTGACGGCGTTCTCGGGTGGGGCGCGATCGTCCCCGACCTGCCCCAGGGGCCGACTCCAGGCCGTAGTCTGCACAAAACTGGCGAATAGCAGCGGTAAACGCATCGCCGTACTGCTCCAGCTTGCGACTGCCCACCCCCGACACCTGGCCAAAGGCCTCCAGGGTTTGGGGTCGGGTCTGGGCCATCTGCCGCAGGGCCGACTCGGGAAACACCACGTAGGGAGGCACCGCCTGCTGGTCGGCCAGCTTTTTGCGCAGATCTTTCAAAATTCGCAGCAGTTGCAGCACCTCAGGGGTATCCGCCGCCGCTTCTTCGGTGGGGCTGGGGGCAAAGTCTTTCGGCACCGCCACCTGCACCGGGATCTGCTTGCGCAGCACCTGCCAACTGGCGGCGTTGAGCTTGAGTACTGGGTAGCCGTCGGTGGTTTCATCGACTAGGCGCTGGTGCAGCAGCGATCGCCCCAGCAGCCGCCACTCATCCACCGATCGATCTTTGCCGATGCCATGGGTCGAGAGCTGGTCGTGACGCAGATCCACAATCTTCTGCTTTTTAGAGCCGCGCAGCACGTCGATGATGTGGGCCATGCCAAAGCGCTCCTGACAGCGAGCCACGCAGGAGAGAAACTTCTGGGCCTCAATTGTCCAGTCTTCCACCGGGGGTGGGTTGGTGCAGTTGTCGCACTGGTGGCACAGTCCCTCCAGGGTTTCGCCCAGAATTTCGCCAAAGTAGCTCAGCTGCACCCGACGGCGGCACACCGTGGTTTCGGCGTAGTCCACCATTTGGCGCAGCTGCTGGCGGGCAATGCGCTGTTCCGCTTCGTCGGGTTTTTGGCCAATCAAATACTCCGCCGTAGCCACGTCGCCGTAGGCCAGGTATAGGGTGCAGTGGGCCGGTTCGCCATCGCGGCCCGCCCGTCCGCTCTCCTGGTAGTAGCCCTCAATGTTGCGGGGAATGTCGTAGTGAATGACAAAGCGCACGTCGGGCTTATTGATGCCCATGCCAAAGGCCACCGTAGCCACCATCAGCCGTACATCGTCACGAATGAAGCGGGTCTGGTTTTCTCGCCGGGTTTCATCCGATAGGCCCGCATGGTAAGGCAGTACCGATTCCCCATCGGCAGTAAGTTTCTCCGCCAGCTCATTCACCCGCTTGCGGCTGAGGCAGTAGATAATGCCTGAGCCCTGATGCTGCTTTACCTGGCGGAGCAGCTCACCGTAGGGGTCGCGGCCCTTGGGTCGCACCTCGTAGAACAGGTTAGGCCGGTTAAAGCTCGACACCTGAATCAGCGGATCGCGCAGGCGCAGCTGCTGGGCAATATCCACCCGCACCCGCTCGGTGGCGGTGGCGGTCAGCGCCATCACCGAAATTTGCGGAAAGGTCTGCCGCAGCACCGACAGCTGACGATACTCAGGGCGAAAGTCGTGACCCCACTCTGATACACAGTGGGCCTCGTCAATGGCAAAACCGCTCACCCCTACGGTCTGAATCAGCCGCCCCAGCAGGTCAAAAAAGCCAGAGCTCATCAGCCGTTCCGGTGACACGTAGAGCAGCTTGACCTTGCCCGCCAGCAAATCCGCCTCTCGCTGGCGAATAGCGTTGAAATCGAGGGAGCTATTTAGATAGGTGGCAGCGATGCCGTTGTCGAGTAGGCTATCGACCTGGTCTTGCATCAGGGCGATCAGCGGCGACACCACCACCATCACCCCCAGCTTTAGCAGGGCGGGCAGCTGATAGCACATCGACTTGCCGCCCCCAGTGGGCATGATCACCAGGGCATCCTGATTTTTGAGCACGGCTTCGATCACGGGCCGCTGGCCCAGCCGAAACTCGTCGTAGCCAAAATGATGTTTGAGGGCCGTTTCTAAAGACGGAAAGGCCACTGCGGGCGACACAACCCCAACCATAGCAAACGCTCAGAGAACTATCTTCGTGCGTTTAAGTGTAATCTCTCAGGGAGTTTTGCCGCCCTGCCAGTACATAAGAATTACTCAGGATGACTGAACCCGGGCATAGCAGGCGTAAGACTCTTTGTAGCGGCCCAGGCGGTGCAGAGCCACACCGCGATAGAGCCAGCCCTGGGGATGGTGAGGGGCGATCGCCAGCAGCTGGTCAGCCACCGCCAGCGCCCGCTGGGGCAGCCCCAGGTGAATCAAACACACCGCCTGGTACACCAGCGTCTCACTATCGCTGGGGTTGAGAATGGCGGCCTCTGCAAAGCAGCGCAGGGCGCGATCGTAGTCCCCCTGGTTGGCCAAGCTCTCCCCCTGGGCATACCACTGAGCAAAGGAGCTATCGAGGGAAGAAGCGGCCTGAGAGCAGGGCGCGACGGATATGTCCGGGGCGGTGGTGATAGTCATAGCTGAGAGCGCAACGGAACGACTACAGAGTGCCCAACTGTTTGGGCGATCGCCCAGACAGTTGGGCAAGACATTGGTGTAGAGACCACACAAAGACTGTGACACAGACCCAAAAAGACCCGCCAATAACGTTAACTAGCTGACTCCAAGAGCATATCGATACGACGAGCAGAGAATTCTCTGCTCGTCGTATAAGTTTACGTCTGATCCCATATGCCCTTCCTGCCGCTAGGGTAGTAATCAAAGCGACCCAAACTCCGGCGACGATGCCATACGCTTTGACAGATCTCAGTTAACTCTAGACATCTTTACAGACACAGATCTCAGACCAGGGAAAACCCACCCCAATTCTGAAGCGAAGACCATCAAATGAGATTGGGTTAGCACCCCGCCATTGCAACGATGCATTACCCCATGTAAAGCAATGTTACAGAAATGACGTCATGACAGCATACTGGCTTGACAGCATGGGGATCGCCCACTTAGGGTGTACTCATACCTGGGTTACCACTACTTAAAAAGTGCGCTATGGAAGAGCAAAAAGCTACTAAAGTTACTCTGTATCTCCCCACTGACCTGCATCGTCAGTTAAAGATTCGCTCTGCTGTTGAGGGCGAGGCTATGTCTTCCATTGCCAAGCGTGCGATTGATTTTTATTTGGCCCACGGCGACGAGGTCACTGAGGCACTAGAGGCCTCTGCTGGTCAGACTCACCGCGTTCATAGCTGTCCAAGCTGTGAGTCATCTGTAGTATTCCGTGAGGGTGAGTTAGTAGAGGTGGCCCAAGTTGTCGGCGCTGCAAAAACTAGCGTGATTGTGCCCGACGTGGTTGTAGCAAATACTGGTTCCCGAGAAGAAGGAGAGCTGGTTGTTTGCTAGGTACAGATTTAACTGATTTGTCTGTAGTTAGCTGAGACATCAGCCTGAATGCCCCTTACGCCTGAGAAGGTATTTGGTTATGCGAGAGGATTTGAACGTACTAGTACAGGCCCAATATCCTCTGATCTACCTGGTCACCTTTGAGGAAGAAAGGGCTGAGCAAACCATCGCTACGGTGGCTCGCCATGTATCAAGGGATCAGGATGTAAAAGCTCCCATGCGGGTTTTCACCTGGACCATGACTCGAGGCATGGTGGAATATGGCAACCAGGGCACTGGCACCCAGAATAACAACACCGTCTCGCCCGAAGCTGCCGTAGAGTGGGTGATTCGTCAGCGAGAGCCCGGCATCTTCATTTTCAAGGACTTGCATCCCTTCAAAGATTCTCCAGCGGTGACTCGTTGCCTGCGCGACGCTGTCGTGGCTCTCAAGGGCACCCGCAAGACCATCGTGCTCATGTCGCCAGTACAGGAGATTCCCATTGAGCTAGAGAAAGAGGTCGTGCTGCTCGACTTCCCCATGCCCGACATGTCTGAGCTCGACGAAGTGCTCTCTAGCGAGATGAACCGAGCCCGAGGCAGCAGCATTACTACCGAAGAGCGCGAGAAGCTCTTAAAAGCGGCCCTAGGTCTGACCCGCGACGAGGCCGAAAAGGTCTATCGCAAAGCACGGGTGATGGCTAAGCGCCTCACTGCTGAAGAGGTCGATATTGTGCTCTCTGAGAAGAAGCAGCTCATTCGCCGCAACGGCATTCTAGAGTTTATGGAGGTCGATGAAACCCTCGACTCTGTAGGTGGCCTAGAAGAGCTGAAGCACTGGCTTAAGCAACGTTCTGATGCCTTTACCGAGCGAGCGCGGGAGTATGGCTTGCCCCAGCCCAAGGGCATGCTCATTTTGGGGGTACCCGGTTGTGGCAAGTCGTTGATTGCTAAGACCACCTCTCGCCTTTGGGGTCTGCCCCTGCTGCGCCTAGATCTAGGCCGGGTCTACGACGGCTCTACCGTGGGCCGTTCGGAGGCCAACCTGCGCAACGCTCTACGCACGGCTGAGTCGATTTCTCCCTGCATTTTGTTTATCGATGAGATCGACAAGGCCTTTGCGGGGGGTGTTGGGTCTGCTGACTCGGATGGGGGCACCTCCAGTCGCATCTTCGGTACCTTCCTGACCTGGATGCAGGAGAAAACCTCCCCAGTGTTTGTCATGGCTACCGCCAACCGGGTAGAAAAGTTGCCCAGCGAGTTTCTCCGCAAGGGCCGCTTCGACGAGATCTTCTTTGTTGATCTGCCCAACGCTGAGGAGCGCAAAGATATTTTTCATATCCATCTGCAAAAGCGCCGTCGCGACATTGAGCGCTTTGACCTAGATCAGCTAACCAAGGTCTGCGATGGGTTTTCTGGAGCTGAGATTGAGCAAGGGCTAATCTCGGCCATGTACGAAGCGTTTGCCCAAGGACGTGAATTCACTCAGCTCGACATTATCGCGGCGATTCGCGCTACGCTGCCGCTGTCGAAGACCATGAGTGAGCAGGTCACTGCCCTGCGGGATTGGGCCCGCCAGCGGGCGCGTCCGGCGGCAGCCTCCGTCGCTGAATATCAGCGGATGGAGTTCTAAAGGCTTTCCTCCCGGCGGTATCCGGGGGAAGGGCTAGCGTTTGCTAGCAGTTTGTATCCAGATAGTCCTCCATACGGCTAACTGGTTTTGTCTCTCTCAAACCTCGTTGTCTCTCTCATTTTCCCTACAGGAGGAAACACCATGTCTCACTTCAGCACCCTTCGCACCAAAGTGACCGATGCTGAGATCCTAAAGCAGTCTCTGGCTGATTTGGGTATCGCTACCAAAACTGAGGCGGATGTTCGCGGTTACAATGGCCAGCGTGTTCGCGCCGACCTTGTCGCCGTTCTCGACGGTGAATACGATCTGGGCTGGTCTCGCAATGCTGATGGTTCGTTCGACTTGATCGCTGATCTCTGGGGTGTGGCCAAAAAGCACAACCAGACTGAGTTGATCAACTCCATCAACCAAAAGTACGCGGTCAACAAGACTCTGGCCGAGGTTAAGCGTCCTGGTCTGCAAAACGCCAACGTCAAGCTGGTGCTTCAGTAGGTCTACAACGCGTTCCCTATTTGGGTTGGCTAGCCTAGGCTAGCCAACCCATTTTTTGTGCCTAGATTTTTTGGGTTGTGATTTGGTCGTGTTTTGCCCGTGAGCCAGACTACACTGACAGGGAGGCGTGGTTTTTCGGTTGGCGGAAACGATCCTAGAAGCCCATCTAAAAACCGCTTGAAATCTTTGGCAGGCGTCTTGACGTGAGGCGTTTCAGATCGGTTCTAGGTGTAATTTTCCCGCTGTGGTCGGGGTTGTGGTTTTACTCGGTATGTCTCCTATTTGCCCCTCTGATCTCTCGGCTCTGCACCGGCTGGTGGTGGCCTGTGGCGACTACGCCAGCCAGCAATCTCAGCAGTCGTTCCAGGTGTTTGAGAAGGGGGTAGACGACTATGTGACCACAGTCGATCGCTTTCTAGACCAGCAGCTCCTGGCTGGAATGCAGGCGATTTTTCCGGCAGATGGGATCATTACGGAGGAAAACCGGGCGACGGTGCGGCAGTATCAGCAGAGCGATCGCACCCTTTGGTTCGTCGACCCTATCGATGGCACCGACGATTTTATCCAGGGCCGCGATCACTACTCGGTGATGGTGGGGCGGTTGGTCAAGGGCAGCCCCGAGGCGGGCTGGGTCTATGCTCCGGTGGGGCGGCGTCTGGTTTGGGGTGGCCCCGACTGGGGACTCTTTGAGCAAGTCGGTATGGGGGAACCAGCTCCACTGATGCCCAAAGAACCCAAGTTTGACCCCGATCGCCCCTGGACTCTGGTCATTGGCGATAAGGATGAGCGCCGGTATGGAGAGGCGATCGCCCACCGCTTTTCCCAGGTGCAGTTTCTCTCTCTGGGCAGCTTTGGCCTCAAGGTGCTGGCAGTGATCACTGGGCAGGCGGGGCTCTACATATACTTCAATGGCCGAGTCAAACTATGGGATACCACGGGGCCTCTGGCCCTGGCCCAAGCGGCAGGGCTGGTGTGCTGTGACCTGGCGGGGCAGCCCATTCGGTTTGCAGAGCCCGATGTCGATCCGCAAACCTTGATTCACCGGCAGCCAATTGTGGTCGGTTGGCCCAGCTACGTTCAGGCGCTGCGATCGCCGTTGCAGGCGATCGCAGCGGGGCTAGGTCAGCCGAGATAGCTGCCCCCTCGGTCAGCCCATCATTTCTGGGTACCATGGACATAGGCCGTCTTCGAGAGACTAGCGGCCTAGTCTAGCCAACCCTGAGCGACACCCTTAACTACGCCTTTTATGCAAGCCGACTCGCTGAGTGAACTGTATCCCCTCTTCCATGCCGCCAGCCCCGAAACCGCTGAGTGGTTGGCATCGGTCGCCACCCACCATGACTATCCTGCTGGTCGAGCTGTGGTGATGGAAGATGCCTGGGGCAACGCCGTTTACTTTATTGCAGCCGGCTGGGTCAAGGTGCGCCGCCACGCCGAAGACACCTCGGTTACCCTGGCGGTGCTCAGCAAAGGTGAGTTCTTTGGTGAAATGGCCATCCTCGACGAATCACCTCGCTCCACCGATGTAGTAGCCATGACTGCCGTTAAGCTCATGAGCATCTCAGCCCAGCGCTTCATTCAGACCCTTTTCAAAGATCCTCAGCTGCACCACCGACTGCTGCAAATTATGGTGCAACGGCTTCGCCAGACCAACCTGCGCTTTCAGCTGCTGCATCAGCCCCCCGCCGTCAAACTGGCGAATACCCTTACCGTCATCCAAGAGGCCTACGGTAATCCGGTCGAAGACGGCGTCGAAATCTTTAATATTGCCCGCAAAGATCTGGCCGACCTGGCCGATATCACCCCTGATGAAGTCGATCGCATCATCGCCAAGCTCACCGAAAAGGGCTGGCTGATCGAAGATCCCAGTCGGTCTGTGCTGCGTCTGAAAAACACTCGACAACTGGCCCACTTGGCCGGGCGTGCCTAGCCCCTGCTCCCGCCGCTTTTGTAGAGAATGCTAAAGATACCCAGCTCTCCCATGTCTCTATGATAGGTTGTCATCATAAGCTGCTTGGCGTGGTTTATTGCCTCGGAGAACCCTATGCCCCTACAACCGCCTTCCCCCCCGTCTATTAGCCCCAGCCAGATGACCCTGCTGCGCATTGTGTCGACTATGGCCTGGAGTGATGGCCATTTAGCTGACGAAGAAGTCAGCGTTATGCTCGACCAGTTTAGCCAGCTATTTGCCAGCAATGCCAGCCAGCAGGCGGCCCTCCGCGACGAGCTGCGCGACTATCTGATGCAAAATCTGCCCCTAGCAGAGTTGGTGCCTAAACTCAGCAGCACCGCCGAGCGTGAGTTAGTGCTCAAGCTTGGGTATCAGGTGATCAACTCCAGTGCCCGTACCCCAGGCGAAGACCTGATCAATGCAGAAGAAGCCGCAGCCTACGAGCGACTGGTCGCCCTGCTCGACTTGCCCACGGATGTGGTGCAGCGGATCGAGCAAGACAGTAGTCATGGGGGTGACCCCGACGGTTTGATTGACAACCTGACCAGCACTCTACGCACCTTCCTACAAGATTCCTAGCGGTCTGACTGAGAGTAGGGGTAATGGGAGACTAGAGAGCTTACTGGATCCCAAGACCCTTGATAATAAATTGACTGTATGAAGCACACCCTAATGGGTTTGGTTGTAGCCCTGGCTATGGTGGGGATGAGCTGCGATCGCAGCACCCCTCGGCCACTGTCATAGATGCTCCTCCAGGCAATTCCTCTGTGGTTGAAGAACCCAACCAAGACAATTTGCAGATGACCTGCACCGGCTCCATCACCGTCAACGACATAAACTTTACCGCCTACTTCACACGTGAGGCTGGGTTCTCTCAGATTGAGCTAAAGCAGCCGGCCACTGGCGAGGTCTTTGCCGACTCTACCCTCAGCTTTGACGGTCAAAACGACCAAAGTGAGAGCATTTGGCGCGGCGATGTTGAGGGCATGGCAAGTGTTACCTTGGTACACCTGTCTCCTAACCCAGCCCAGCTAGGGGACGAGATCTCCGTGGGCTACGATGGACAATGGGGACGCGGCACGTGTAGCTAGAGGCTGAGCTCTAGCATGCGCTGAATGGGCCTGAGCGCTTGCCGCTGAAGTTCGGGGTCGAGGGTAATCTCGGGCTGGCGAGTTTTCATCGCCAGGTAGAGTTTTTCTAAGGTGTTGAGTCGCATGTGGGGGCACTCATTGCAAGCACAGTCTGCTGTCGGCGGCGCTGGAATAAACACTTTGCCTGGAGCCTGCTTTTCCATTTGGTGAATGATGCCGGGCTCGGTTACCACAATAAACTCGGTTTTCCGACTCTGCTGGGCGTACTTTAGTAGCGCCGTGGTGGAGCCAATAAAATCGGCATGGCGCAGCACCACCGCCTCGCATTCGGGGTGGGCAATTACCTCCGCCTCGGGATGGGTGATCTGGAGCTGCACGAGCTTTTTCTCAGAAAAGGTTTCGTGTACGATGCAGCTGCCTGGCCATAGCACCAGATCGCGCCCAGTTTGCTGCATGACATAGCGACCCAGGTTTTGGTCGGGCGCAAAGATAATTTTTTGTTCTGGCGGCAGCTGCTGCACAATAGCCACAGCATTAGAGCTGGTACAGATGATGTCGCTCATCGCCTTAATTGCCGCCGTGCAGTTGATGTAAGAAATCACCAGATGATCGGGATAGGCCGCTTTAAACGCCGCAAAAGCCTCCGGCGGGCAGCTGTCGGCCAAAGAGCAGCCGGCACTGAGATCGGGCAGTAGCACCTGCTTGGTGGGGTTGAGAATTTTGGCCGTTTCGGCCATGAAGTGCACCCCAGCAAACACAATGACATCGGCATTGGTATTTACCGCTTGGCGAGCCAGACCCAGAGAGTCGCCAATGTAGTCGGCCACATCTTGAATGTCAGGATCTTGGTAATAGTGAGCCAAAATCACCGCATTGAGATCGCGTTTGAGGGTGTCGATAGCCTCAAACAGATCTGGGGCGGGGAGCGACGTAGCAGGGGAAAGGGTGGTGAACACGTGGGTTTTAAACCAGGGAACAGTAACCCCTGAATTATAGTCTGATTCACCAAAACTGACCAGCGTCTAGGTCGAGGAGTAGCTGGCTACAGCTCAGAGAATGCCCCAAGTCTCTGGGCAGAGTTTCCCAGAGGTTTGAGTACCCTGTCCCTCATGCGAGAGAGGATGAAGCTAGGCTAGGGCTGCTGACCCGTGGGCTGTGGCCGTTAGACTCGGCAGAGATGCGCTCTACATTAAAGCGATAGCCTACATTGCGAACGGTTTGAATGATATTGGGCTGACGGGGGTCAACTTCGATCTTTTTGCGCAGCGACAAAATATGAGTGTCGACGGTGCGGGGGTTGTCGATCGCATCAGGCCAGGCGCGCCGCAGCAAATCGGTGCGGCTCAGGGGTGCCCCTGCCGCCTGGGTAAGCACGTAGAGAAGGCTAAACTCTTGGGGAGTGAGGTCGATATAGTCGCCGCGAAAGTTGACCCGTCGCTGAACTAGGTCGATATTGAGATCGCCATAGGTGAGCGAGGCCGGAGCGCTCATTGTCCTCACTCGCCGGGTCAGCGCCTCGACCCGAGCTAGAAACTCCTGCATCCCAAAGGGCTTGGTCATATAGTCGTCAGCCCCAGCCCGTAGACCAGTGACAATATCGGTTTCGGTGTTGCAGGCCGAGAGAATCATGATCAGCGGTTGCCCCTGACTGTGCAGCCACTTACACAACTCTAGCCCGTCGCCGCTGGGCAGTTGAGAGTCTAAAATCACCAGATCGGGCTGACGATTTTGAAAGATGTCTCTCGTGCGGACAACATCTGCTGACTGAAAGACCCTGTAGCCAGCTTGCTGGAGATGCCAGCCCAGGAGCGATCGCAGATGGGGATTTCCCTCAATAATCTGTATTGATACAGCGCTCACTGGGTTTCGTCATAAACGACAAATCGTATTCGCCAAACATAGCAAAGGCTTCTGAGGGGTTTTGTAGCTAGGGTTACTCAACCACGCACACACTGTGGCCCGGCGAGGGTGCGATCGGTACAAAACGTCATCCTCCGTCTGCCGCTAAAGCAAGCTTGAGATCAATCGTTTACATAAATTCACTATAGTTTGAGTTTTGAAAACATAGGTCTTTGGTAAGCCTTTAGATAGGCTAAGAAAAATGGAAGAATGGGATTTAGTCAGGGACTTGAAAATGTTCTTAAAACCCTTGCTGCTGCCCAAAAAAATGGAGTTTTAGGCAGAGTAATCACTATTTTGGAGCTGAGTAATATAAGAAGCAATTGCGTCGCTTCCTATCATGAATTTGACCCGTGACTATATCCTTGTGCTCGATCCCGATTGTCGCCGTCGCGATGATACTCATCCCTTAGCGGTCGATTTGCAATACCCCGTATACGTAGCTAGTTCTCCAGAGCAGGCTGTCACTCGCGTGAGCGAGAGGGTGCCCTGCCTGGTGATTTTGGTGGGTAACAACGTTCAAGACTGGTCGCAGCCGTTGGTGCATCAGTTGCGTCAGCGAGATGGAGCCGCCGACTTGACCATTGTGGCCTTGACCGACTCTGCTAGCCCCCAGTGGAACTACAGCGAAGAGACTCCTGGCCTCGACGGCCTGCTGGTAAAACCCCTGGGTATGGATATTTTGCGATCGCTGGTAGAGTCGGCCTTTGCCCGTCAGGTTTCTCCCTAGACCTGGCAAGCTGGCTGGCTGTTAGCTTGGGTCAAAAGTAAGCCGTTTAGCCGATTCTTGCCCGTCGTGCCAAGTCCGGCTTGGGATCTGTAATTTTCGCCTAGACAGAACTCCGCTTCTGAACCTGGCAGGGGTTGATATCAGGATTTACTCAGTGAACTGGGTATGCTGAGTTCAGATTGCGAGAATGGCGCCATGCTGCCCAAGGTACTGCCGGAAAATCGAATTCAGATCTTTAAGTTTTGGTTTAACGGTGCCCTGCAGGATGGCACCTGGTTGACTGACAAAACTAATCGGCAGCATAGCAGTACGTGTGTATTTTGAACTCGATTCGATAGATGCGCTGCTCATGTTGTTTCCGAGACGC